>JBGSUZ010000564.1:0-9179 GCA_041753235.1 Acidaminobacteraceae bacterium | reverse complement strand
AGACGTGTGCTCTTCCGATCTTGGTGACTCTAAGTGAAGATCCATTGGTAAATGGACTCAAAGGAGAAGATGCAGTTCGGATTATAGTAGAAGTTGATGAGGCGCCAGTTATTGATACTGCAATAATCAAAGGCGTTGGACTCGATGAGTTGAATGCAGATATCAGTAAGCAGGTTCAGGTAGAGGTTGATGAAGTTGTTGCCGATGTCAAAGATGAAATAAAAGACGGGCAATTGGACGTTCAGTACCTCGATCAGTATTCTAATGTTTTCA
This sequence comes from Acidaminobacteraceae bacterium, assembly GCA_041753235.1. Classification (GTDB taxonomy): domain Bacteria; phylum Bacillota; class Clostridia; order Peptostreptococcales; family Acidaminobacteraceae; genus JBGSUZ01. The sequence continues at coordinate 8,906 of JBGSUZ010000564.1, read as the reverse complement.
GCGGATTCTCAGCAGTAACGACATTAGATGATGCAAAAGCAATTGAAAAAATGCCTCAAGTTAAAAATGTATACATATCTCGCGCCTACTATAGACCAACGCCAGATATGCTCACAAGTACAGAAATCATAAATGCTGGTAAAGTGTGGAATCTTGATTATAAAGGTCAAGGGATGCTTGTAGCAGTTCTAGATTCGGGCTTTTCACCAGCTCATCAGGACATGCAACTAATCTCGGATCCGTCAAAGGCGCGCTATCAAAACAATGCGCAACTCCCTAGCGGCTTACCAGGGAAGTGGCACAATATAAAAATGCCATATGCGTATAACTATTATGATAAAAATCAAAATGTTGAGGATGCTGGCGATCACGGTGTACACGTTTCAGGGACAGTCGCTGCAAACGGCGACATCAATGCTGGCGGTATAAAAGGCGTGGCACCGGAAGCTCAGCTTTTGGGCATGATGGTGTTTGGCCAAGACCCAAACATTAGCACGACATTCTCAGATATTTATCTTAAAGCAATTGAAGATGCTGTAAAGCTTGGCGCAGATGCAATCAATATGAGCTTGGGCTCGCCAGCAGCATATCTCGATTCAGAGGAAGAAGATCCAGCTCGAGTAGCAATTCGAAAAGCAGCTGAAAGTGGTGTAATTGTTGTCGTTTCTTCTGGTAACTCAGGTAGATTTGGAAATGGCTATAGTGAGCCTTATGCAGCGTATCCAGATAAAGGTTTGGTTGGCGCACCATCACTTAACCCATATACTTTATCTGTTGCTTCAATCAATAATACGCACACTATGACAACCTCATTTGATATAGTAGTGACTTCTGGCAGTGCGGTCACAAACTTGGCTGCTGGCTTCAATCAAATGGAAGGTACGCCTAAGTTCACAGAAGTAACATCTGGTGAAGCAATTGAAGTCGTTTATGTTGGCAACGGAAAAGAAAACAATTATGAAGGTAAAGATGTTAGCGGCAAGATTGTTCTTGCAGTGCGAACCAATGATGACTATTTTTATGCTGATATAAAGAATACGGCACAAGCAAAAGGCGCAAAGGGACTTATTATTCGTGGAAAGGCAGTACATGGTGATTTTGTCAATATGGGTCTCGGGACGACACCTAACACGATTCCGGTCGCTTCTTTGGCAATCAAAGATGGTGATATTCTTAAAGATTTGCTTTTAACTGGCAATAAAGTCACTGTAGCCTTTGGCGAAAAGATGATTTCTGTTCCGTCTATGCTTAAAGGAACAATGGCTGATTCTAGCTCGTGGGGCACTACGCCAAACTTAGACTTTAAACCTGAAATTACTGCACCAGGTGGCAGTATTTATTCTACACTTCCATTTGGTCAGCATGGTCTCATGAGCGGTACTTCAATGGCAGCACCTCACGTTTCGGGTGCCACGGCGCTTGTCATGCAGCGCTTGAAAGCAGATTATCCTGAAATGAGAGATATTCAACGTTACATGATGGCAAAAAATCTCATGATGAGTACTGCAAAACCTTTACTTGTTGAAGGTGAAGCGACTTATACATCTCCAAGAAAACAAGGTGCCGGCGTTTTAGACGTTTATGCAGCTTGTTATGGTGATGCAATTGTAGTATCACCTGAGAGTGGACTTACAAAAGTTAATTTGAAAGAAATCAATCAAGAAGTTACATTCCCAGTTGAAGTCAAAAACTACTCAAGTGAACCTATGACATTTGAAGTGACGGCATCAATTGGAACAGACGAAGTTGTAAAGGGCAAAATTATGGATAGTCCAGATGTCATTAACGACGCGCAACTTAAGTGCAGTGAATCTACAATTACGGTTCCTGCAAAGGGTTCAAAAACCATTGAGGTGAGCTTCAACCTTAAAGATGCAAAATTATCAGGTCAAAACTTACCATTAACAGAAGTGTTCCCTAACGGAACCTTTGTAGAAGGTTTTGTACTTTTCAAATCTAAAACAGCAGATCAACCAGACATCAATATTCCATACACGGGTTTTTATGGCAAATGGGATAAAGCACCAATTATTGATGAATGCAAAGATGGAATCAGCTTCTATAAAAATCCAAGTATTGGTATTGATGATGCAGGCAGATTCTTTAATTCAACAGAAGACGACAATACACTGTATATGTCTCCAAAAGACAGTTATGGCAAGGGCGACGGCTATTATGACACAATAACGCCAGCTATCACATTCTTAAGAAATGCGCGTTATTTAGAAATCAATATCCTTAACAGTAACAAACAAGTAGCCAAGACACTGTTAAAGAAAGAGTTTGTTGTAAAAAACCATAATGGCGGTAAATTAGCAAGTCAGACAACTATTCTAGACGAAGCAAAATGGGATGGACAGTTAAATTATTCATTAGCAGCGGGTAAGTACTATTATCAAATCAAGACAAAAGTTGATTATCCAAATGCAAAATGGCAAACTGTAGAAATTCCAGTAACAATCGATACTGTCAGACCAACAATCAGTAGTTTCACATTCAATCCAGAAACTAAAAAGCTCGTAGTAAAAGCTACAGACAACACAAAACTTTACGGCTATCAACTTCAAGCGGGTGATAAGGTCATCAGCTCAAAAACTGGTGAATTTAACCTTTCGACTTTAGATCCTAAAATAGAAGAAGTTGTCGTATTGGCTATGGATATGGCACACAACTCAACGGGTACGAAAATTGCATTGAACAATGCTGGATCAGCAGAAGGCAACGAAGAAGTCAAAGAAGTTTCAATGGCACAACCAGCTCCGGTTGATTGGAATAACGAAAAAGAAGTTACTTTTGCTGGAGAAGCACAAGAAAGCTTCAAACTTAAAACTTTAACAATCAACGGCAAGGATACGCCATTTACGTTTGAGGCTACTAAAAAAGTATACACTTATTCAACTAAACTTACATTGCCAGAGGGACGTAATGACATTCGTGTGATAGCGATTTCTGAAAGTGGTAAGAAAGTTGAGTTCAGCAGAATTTTCTTCCATGATACAGTAGCACCGAAAATTGAAATGAATTCAACCATGTCAACTCGTGTTCCTTATTCACAAAATCATTATGTGATAAAGGCAAATGTGGCAGATAATTGTGCTGGATTTGTTTTGAAGATTAACGGAAACATGGAGTATAACAAACCTGCTGCCATTGAGTTTATGACAACGCCAAAGGAAATCAAGTACGCAATGGAGTATCCTGTAAACCTTGCGGTTGGCGAAAACAAATTTGTAATTGAAGCACTGGACATGGCGGGGAATATGACTAAAGTTGAGTATACTGTGATCCGCGATAACTATAATGGATCAAGCTCATCAGGCTCAACTAGCTCAGGCGGTTACGGTGGTTCATCTGCACCATCGTCAGGTGGTACTTCGACATCAGCACCATCTACAACAACACCTAAGCAAACAAGCACATCTCCAATCGTATCTAACCAAGGCGGTATTTCATCTGTAGGCATGACGTTGTCAGCGGCAGAAGTAAAAGATATGAAAGCTTCACTTGCTTTAGGTCAAACAGAAATGAAACAAATTATCGACAATATTAAAACGGCAACGGGCAACAACGTTGAAGTTAAATTAAATGTAGCGAACACAAATGCAAACGAAGTAAAACTCAGTATTCCTGTATCTGAAATGAAAGCTGCTTCTACAAAGCCAGTTATAATTACAGTAGCTTCTAATGGCGTTGTTATGAAATTGCCACTTTCAGAATTAAAACCACAAAATAATCAAGATATGCTCAATGTAACAATTACTAAAGCTGCGGCTAATGACTTAAAATTAGGTAGTGGCGTAGTTGGTAAGCAAAGCTTTACAATGACTGCAGCTATGACAAGCGGCGCTTTAGTAGCAGGTCAAGCATTACCAGTACAAATTGACGTATCTGCATACAACGTAAACAAAGACAAAACAGTTCTTGTACAAATGAATGCAGATGGTACATCTACAATTGTTGGTAACAAGATTGTCAATGGTCAAATTGCAGCAGAAGTTAGTAACGCAGGTACTTATGTACTTGTAGAAAGAAACATTGACTTTAAAGATGTTAACGCACACTGGTCAGAAAACTTTGTTGAGTCTATGGCGAGCAAAGGCATTGTTAGTGGTTACGCTAATGGCGCATTCAATCCAGAAAAAAGCGTAACAAGAGCAGAATTCGTAACAATGCTTGTTAAAGCACTCGACTTAAACTTAGTTGCTGATGGTAAGTCATTCAAAGATATTTCATCTAAAGACTGGGCTAATCAATACGTTGAAACTGCATATGCTAATGGCATCGTTAAAGGTACTGAAGGCAAATTCAATCCAAATGCAAACATTACACGTGCTGAAATGGCAGTGATGATTGCAAATGCAATGAAACTTTCAAGTAACGACTCTGCTAAGGCAGCGGCAGGTACTCCAGATTGGGCTGCTGGCGCAATTTCAGCAGTTATGAGCGACGGCTTAATGACTGGAAGTGGTAATGAGTTCAGACCAAATGATTTGGCAAACCGCGCTGAATCAGCAACAGTTATCTACAAAGTATTTAATCAAGAAGCAAAATAGAAAAAAATTAACAGCTTGGATCTTAAAGATCCAAGCTGTTTTTTTATGTGCTGAATATACAATTTTTTAGCAAATTCCATTTCGCTACAGTCGACTATTTAACTTCACTCAGTTTTACTGTAAGTAGCTTATAACTCTCAAGTGTCATATCCAGTGTCACACTAGCCTTAGGATATGTAAACGCCTGCGTTACCATATCATCTGGACCCGGAGACTTTGTTTTGTAGTAAATCTGTAGCTCAGAACCGACGACTTTCGTTTCTGTAATGGTTATAGAATAACCACCGGTAGATTTTTCGCCCCAACTGAGAGTGAAGTCTACTTTGCCATCAGCGTTAACTTTGGCACTGTAGCCTAGTTTGGTCTTATCTTGAACGTCATCATGTCCAATCTTAGAAGTTAAATCGGGTTGCGTTTTAAGATAGTCTTTTATATTCTTCATGATAGCAACTCCTTGTCCTAAGGTGACATCCTCTGCCGTTCTAAAATTACCATCAGGATAACCATTAAGAATCCCGACAGACTTAATCCAGTCAATAGCACTTGTTTCTTTTGTTTCTAAATAAGGTTTGAAGGCTGTAAAAACTTGCTCGGCAGCTTCTTGTCGTGTAAGTGTCTCTCCTGTTATTGTGCATTCTAGATCGGCTGGCAAAGTAATGGTCTCAGAGAGCCAAATTTCTGACAACAAGGCTTGAAATTGTTTCTTTGTCATTGGTTGAGAAAACGCCTTAAAATCTGGATTGAGCGTAAGAAACAGTTTTTGATTTTGCAAAGACTCAAGCAGTGGCATTGCCCAATGTGGGGAATTAGTGCTAGTGCCAGTGGTTTCCGCCTGTACTGGCAGGACTTGAGCTAGTGGCAATGCAATGCAAAGACTGGCTAGAAGTGAAATCGTTAATTTGTTAGTTTTCAATTTTAGCACCTCCTATTTTAGCTTAGATTAACAGTTGTCAGTTGAGTTGTCCACAATTTGCCAGTTATTGTCCACAAATTGTAATGTTCGTTTGGTAATAAAATGAAAGAAATTAATCGGACTAAAACTACAATTTTACACTGGATTTAGATTATAATAATTATAACGGGAAACTAATTTCCACTTGGAACCCACTATAAATTCTTAGATGAGGACGATTATATGAACCCAATGAGAAGAAGCGATAGAGCTATGGCTGAAGAAAAGGCATGGCAGGTGCTAGATGAAGGCGTTTACGGTATTCTAGCGACAACTGACGAAGACGGCTGGCCCCACGGTGTGCCGCTTAACTATGTGCGCGTGGAAAACAAGTTGTTTTTCCACAGTGCGGTGGCAGGCAAGAAATTAAGCAACATTCAGGCCAATCCAAAGGTTTGTTTTACGGTGATTGGGAATCATGAAGTCCAACCGAAGCAATTCACAATTAACTTTGAAAGCGTTATGGTCTATGGTCAAGCGATTGAGGTGAGTGCGGTAGAGGACAAAGTCAGTGCCCTCATGCATTTGGTCAGAAAATACAGTCCGGGTTTTGAAGTGTCGGGTGAAGCTTATGCCCGTGCTGCGGTAGATAAGACAAGGTTATTCCAAATAGATATTGAACACATTAGTGGAAAGGAGAGACATTCATGAGTATTTTATATTATGACTGCTTTTGCGGCATAAGCGGTGACATGAACCTTGGTGCAATGATAGACCTTGGTGTAGACCCAGAGTACCTTAAGGCTGAACTTAATAAGTTACCAATGGCGGCAGAGTTTGAAGTGCATATTCAAAAGGCGGTAAAGAAGGGCATTGAAGGCACCAAGGTGGATGTACACCTGACAAAGAATGGTCACCACCACAGCCATCATCATCATCACCATGGAGGTCAGGATAAGCACGAACACCATCACGACCACGAACATAAACACGAACATAAACACGAACCTCACGAGCACCGAAATCTAGAAGTCATTGAAAAGATGATTAACGACAGTAGCCTCAGCGACAGCGTGAAGGCCTTAAGTCTAAAAATATTCATGGAAGTTGCTAAAGCAGAAGCGAAGGTTCACGGAAAGCCACTTCAAGAAGTTCACTTCCACGAAGTTGGCGCGGTAGATTCGATAGTAGATATTGTAGGTGCGGCTATCTGCTATGAAGCTCTTGGCGTCAGCAAAGTCATTGCAAGTTCGGTTCAATTGGGTGGTGGCTTTGTTAAATGCGACCACGGCATGATGCCAGTACCTGCACCGGCAACTGCGGAAATATTAAAGGGTGTGCCTGTAAAAATAGGCTTAACTGATAAAGAAATGACCACACCGACGGGCGCCGCTATTCTAAAAGCCCTTGTCAGCGATTATTCGGATCAAATGAGTCTAAAGATCTCTAAAATCGGCTATGGCCTTGGTACACGGGAATTAGAATTTCCAAATGTACTTAGAGTAATGCTCGTTGATGAAACCGTTCAAAGTGAAAAAAAAAACAACTGATTCTTGAAACCAATTTAGATGATTTTGACCCAGAACTCTGGCCTGTGGTAGAAGCAAAGCTATTTGCCGCAGGGGCATTGGATGTCTGGCGGACAACACTGCACATGAAAAAGGGCCGGCAGGGTATTTGCCTAAGTCTTCTTTGCGTGCCTGAAGTGGCAGAGTCGCTTAAAAGTGTGCTGTTTACTGAGACGACCGCCATCGGCTGTAGGGCTTTTGAAGTTGAAAAAACGGAGCTGCAACGGGAACAGGTTCAATTTGAGTTTGAAGGCGCTTCACTTGCGCTAAAACGAGTTTATTTAAATGGCAGCCCACTAAAGTACAAAGTTGAATATGAAATGCTCGCCGAGTTATCTCGAAAACTGGACGAACCGATTGTTCGACTGCAAAAACGGGTCTATGCCTATTTGGAGGAACAAGGAAAATGGAGCGTTATATAGAAAAATTAAAGGCAGTGCTAGAGCCTTATGAAAAGGTGGGGATTGCTTTTTCGGGTGGCGTAGACAGTACGCTGCTGTTAAAGGCTGCTGCAGAACTGCTTGGTAGAGAACGTGTGGTGGCATTTACCGTGAAGAGTCCTTATATTCCAGAATGGGAATTTAAAGAGGCGGTTGAATTGACAAAAGCCATTGGGGTGGCACACCGACTCATTGGGTTAGAGATTCCAGAAGCAGTGCGTCACAACCCAGAGGATAGATGCTATTTATGCAAGCGAATCCTGTTCGAAAAAATGATAGCAGTAGCTAAAGAAACTGGCTGTCAGGTGCTGTGTGACGGGACTAACTTTGACGATACGAAGGACTACCGTCCGGGGTTAAAAGCCTTAACTGAGCTCGGTGTACTGAGTCCTTTGAAGGAAGCTGGTATGACCAAGGCGCAAATTCGGGAGCTCTCTAGCTATTATGGGTTACCGACTTGGGATAAGCCACCTTATGCCTGTCTCCTAACGCGAATTCCCTATGGGGTAATAGTGACAGAGGCGATGCTGTGTCAAATTGAAACGGCAGAGGGTATATTGATGAAGCATGGTTTTAGAGGCGTTCGTGTGCGCCATCATGGGACTGTGGCGCGTATTGAAATTGCTCAAGAAGAAATGGCGAAAATGATGGATTTCACCCTCATGAAAATAATTCATGATGAAATTGGACAACTGGGCTTTGAATTTGTTACTTTAGATATGGGTGGCTATCAAACGGGCTGCTACAACCATAACCAGATACATCAGGCTTAGGAGTCGCTTATGAATGAAATGAAACTGCGTGAACTGCTGAATCAGGTTAAAAACGGTGAAACTGAGCTTGAATCGGCTGTAAATGAACTCAAGGCAATGCCTTACTCAGATTTAGGATTTGCGATGGTGGACCATCATCGTCAATTGCGAAACGGTTACCCAGAGGTCATTTACTGCGAGGGAAAAACCTTTGAGCAGGTAACGGCAATTATGGGGCATTTAAATGAAAAAGGCGTCAATGTGCTGGGCACTCGGGCGAGTCAGGCCATGTACGACCATGTAAAAGCTGCGCTGCCTCAGGCGATATATAACCCACTGGGGCGCACCATTAGCATTGTTAATGAAGAACCACCGGAGAGTGAGCACTACATTGCCATTGTCTGCGCGGGGACTTCGGACCTGCCTGTTGTGGAAGAGGCCTATGAGACGGCACGACTGTTAGGCAATCGGGTGGTTAAGGTCACGGATGTAGGTGTTGCGGGTATTCACCGACTCTTTGCAAAAATGGAAGTCATACGAGGCGCTCGGGTAGTCATCGTTGTGGCGGGCATGGAAGGGGCACTTGCCAGTGTGGTTGGCGGTATGGTGGACAAACCAGTGGTTGCAGTGCCTACCAGTGTAGGTTATGGCGCTAGTTTTGGGGGCGTCAGTGCGCTGTTGACTATGCTTAATAGCTGTGC
>JBGSUZ010000563.1:0-2474 GCA_041753235.1 Acidaminobacteraceae bacterium | reverse complement strand
TTATGGTATTTCAGGGGACAGACCTATTGTATTAGCCAAAATTCGAAATGTAGATGATGCAGAAATTCTTTACGAATTACTTGAAGCTCATGAATATTGGTGTCTAAAAGATCTTCGAGTGGATTTAGTCATACTTGTTATGGAAGAGTATAGTTATGTTAATCCAGTATTTGCGCTAGTAACAGATATTATAGAGTCTAAACAGGAAACCGAAGTCAGTCACAATAAAGGTGATATCTTTATTTTGAATTTCTCTATAATTGACGAAGCAGATGTGTATCTATTAACTGCTTTGGCGAGATTGTGTTTTTCTGGTGAAAACAGTAGCATATCAGAACAATTGCAGCGGTTGCCATGGGAGGAATTGGAAGCTGTGATAACACCAGATTACAGTGTAGTGGAAACGGATATTATCAAGGAGACAGAGCTAACTGATGTCAATCAATCGGTTCTAGTCGATTGCGGAGCACTTGAGTCTTTTAATGGTGTGGGCGGTTTTAGCAAGGACAATCAGCGTTATGTAATATGCTTAGAGGATGATCAAACCACACCCGTTCCGTGGTCTAATATTATTGCTAATGAAACGTTTGGTTTTATCACTACAGAGTCTGGAGGCGGCTATACGTGGTGTCGTAATAGCCATGAAAATAAACTAACCCCATGGACCAATGATCCTGTTTGTGATGCGCCAAGTGAGATTTTTTATCTGCGAGATGAAGCGGTTAATATATGGTCAATGACACCACTTCCAATACGCGAAAAAAGTCCTTATATTGTAGAACATGGTTTTGGGTTTACGACTTTTAAGCACACGAGCCATGGCATTGCGCAGTCACTCACTCAATTTGTGCCTTTAAAAGGCAATATTAAAATAAGCTTAGTTAGTTTAAAAAATGAAGGCAATGTAGAACGTCATCTGGGATTAACTCATTATATTGAACCTGTTTTGGGTGCTAATAGAACTGAATCAGCAATGCATCTTATTACAGATGTTACTGAAGAAGGTATATTAACTGTCAAAAACGGTTATAACCAAGTTTTTGCCAATCAGGTACTATTTATGGACACGTCTATAGCTGAGAGAAGTTATAGTGGTAACCGTAAAGTCTTTTTTGGACAGGGAAGTATAACTGCACCAGAGGAATTAACAAGAATTAAATTATCCAATAGTGTGGGGGCGGGGTATGACCCTTGTGCGTCTATGCAAGTGGCAGTCAGTATTCAGCCAGAAGAAACCATTCAATTGGTATTTGTGATGGGCGTAGCAGATAAACAAGAAGATATTCTGTCTAGTACACAACCCTATAATACGGTGGCAGGTGCAGTTGAAGCGCTTGAAGCGGTTAAAACATTCTGGAAAGAAAAATTAGGTGTCCTTCAGGTTAGCACACCAGATATGGCAATGAATCAAATGCTCAATGGACATTTACTTTACCAAGTGATAGCTTGCAGGCTTTGGGCAAGAGCTGCATTTTATCAAGCAGGCGGTGCATATGGCTTTAGAGACCAGCTTCAGGACACGCTTTCCGTGCTGCCTATTTGGCCGGAACTGACAAGGGCTCAAATTATTAAACACGCAGGGCATCAATTTATTGAAGGCGACGTTCTTCACTGGTGGCATGAACCAGCATTAAAAGGCACAAGAACACGTATTTCTGATGATTTCTTATGGCTGCCGTATGTAGTGGCTCAATATTTGGGCGTAACCATGGAACATGAGATTTTAGAAGAGGTTATTCCATTTTTAGAATGTGATTTGTTGACAGAATTTGAAGATGAACGCTATGTAAGTCCTAACATAGCGGAGGAAACAGGTTCTCTATACGAGCACTGTATACGTGCAATTGAAAATGGACTTCGTCTTGGCGTGCATGGGTTGCCTTTAATGGGCTGTGGTGATTGGAATGATGGGATGAATAGGGTCGGCAATGAAGGAAAAGGCGAGAGTATTTGGCTGGCTTGGTTTTTATCAGATATTCTCAAAAAATGGATTCCAATTTGTTTGGCTCATAATGATTCAGAGAGGGCTATGAGATATACTGACATTAATAAAGCACTGGTTATAGCTATTGAAACTGCTGGATGGGATGGCAACTGGTATAAACGTGCTTACTTTGATGATGGTACACAACTGGGTTCGGCAAATAATGTAGAATGTAAAATAGATTCACTGGCTCAAACATGGGCAGTGTTATCTGAATCAGGGAACCCGGAAAGAGCTGTCAATGCGATGGCTGCTCTGGAAGACTATTTGGTAAGTCGGGATGATGGGATTATCAGATTGTTAACCCCTCCATTTGACAATGGAAAACTAGAACCAGGGTATATAAAAGGATATGTACCAGGGGTCAGAGAAAATGGCGGTCAATATACCCATGCAGCCGCATGGGTGGTAGCGGCATTTGCAAAACTCGGTAAGGGAGACAAAGCGTTTGAGCTGTTTGATATGATCAATCCTATCAATCACGCCAGAA
>JBGSUZ010000562.1:0-2983 GCA_041753235.1 Acidaminobacteraceae bacterium | reverse complement strand
TAGGCTTGTTAAAGTGCGTCAAAAATCAAGTCCTCCCTAATAGGCTCCAATCGGACATCCGCAAATGAACACAAGATAGACCAATAAGTGCGAACAAAGGTGGTGCTGCAATCTAATTTCTTAGATTTGCAACACCACCTTACTTTCGAGTTTGTTGTTACTTCGCGTATTCGACAGCTCGCGTTTCACGAATAATGCTGACTTTTATTTGTCCTGGGTAATCCAGTTCATCTTCAATGCGTTTTCTAATTTCTCTTGCTACCAAGATCATGTTATCATCGCTGACTTGCTCTGGAACAACCATAACGCGAATTTCTCTACCCGCCTGAATTGCAAATGATTTTTCAACGCCTTCATAGTTGTTGGCGATGCCTTCAAGTGCTTCAAGACGCTTGATGTAGGTTTCTAGTGTTTCTCTTCTTGCGCCAGGTCTTGCTGCTGATATAGCATCTGCTGCTGTAACCAATACCGCTTCTAAAGTTTCTGGTTCATAATCGCCGTGATGCGTACTCATCGCGTGGACTATTTCATTAGATTCTTTGTACTTTTTAAGAAGATTCATACCGATTTCGATATGTGTTCCTTCCACTTCGTGGTCAACTGCCTTACCAATATCGTGGACTAAACCAGCGCGTTTCGCAATTCTCACGTCTGCGCCAAGTTCTGCGGCCATGATGCCGGCGAGGTAAGAAACCTCAATAGAGTGTCTAAGAACGTTTTGGCCATAGCTGGTTCTGTATTTCAAGCGACCAAGCAATCTGACCAGTTCAGGATGGAGGTTATGTACACCTGCGTCGAAGCAAGCATTTTCGCCTTCTTCCTTAATCTGTTGGTCGATTTCCTTCCTTGCCTTTTCGACCATTTCCTCGATTCTAGCCGGATGAATTCTACCGTCTACAATGAGTTTTTCTAAGGCAAGTCTAGCTACTTCTCTTCTAATAGGATCGAATGAAGACAGGATTACTGCTTCTGGTGTATCGTCAATGATCAGGTCTACACCTGTCATTGTCTCGAGCGCTCTGATATTTCTGCCCTCACGACCGATGATTCTACCTTTCATCTCGTCATTTGGGAGATTGACTACAGAGACAGTCGATTCAGCTACATAGTCTGCTGCACATTTCTGTATAGCATATGCTATGATTTCTCTTGCTTTCTTTGTGCCCTCTTCTTTTGCTTTGCCTTCGATGTCTTTGATCATGACGACGGCATCGTGCTTGACTTCTTTTTCGATGTCTGCAAGGAGCTGGCTCTTTGCTTCTTCGATGGTTAAACCTGAAATTCTTTCTAGCTCTTGAACTTGCGTATCAAAAAGCTTTTCGATTTCAGCTTGCTTGTCTGAGCTCTCTTTCAATTTCTTGCTGAGTTGCTCTTCTTTCTTTTCGAGGTTGTCCGATTTACGATCAAGCGTTTCCTCTTTTTGAAGAACTCGCTTTTCATGTCTTTGAACTTCATTTCGTCTTTCACGAACTTCTTTTTCAAGTTCACTACGTAACTGATGAACCTCTTCTTTTGCTTCAATCAACTTTTCCTTCTTGACGGCTTCAGCGCCTTTTTCAGCTTCAAGTACAATTTCTTGTGCTCTAAACTCAGCAGAAATAATAGCTTTTTCCGCTGTTTTCTTTCGGGCGAGGTAACCGATCAGTAGACCAATTGCTAAAGCGACTACTGCGATTGCTGCATAAATAATTAAATTGATATCGTTCACCTCCTCGTGCCGTTATGAGGTCTTAATGACCTATTTATCAAAGTAATTAGCTGAATAGAAGATACACCTATCCCATCTCATTGTATATGCTTTTATAGCCTATGTCAACAGATGGAAGCCCTCTAAAGACTATTCCCTGTACGTCCAGTAACGAATGTAATTACACACCCAAAATGAAATTAATAAAAACTTAATGCTCTAATGATATTTGACTAATATTATTCCTGTAATATAGGAACATAAGCGTGTCCAAGACAAGGAGTTGATCTCATGCTCAAAACAATGACAAAAGAAATCCTGCACCTTAGAGAGTTGGCTATTTCTAAATGGGAAGCCGCTACACACAGTCAGGACTGGACCTATATGCAGCGTTATAACTACTGGGAGAAACGCGTCAACGAGAAGTATTTGATTATTGCCACAGAACGTCTGCTTGAAATTTTGAAGCCGCTTAAACCTGAGGACTTCAACACGGAACCAGTTCAAAAGCAACTCGAAACCTTCTTTATCAATGCAATTTTACAGTGTCCTTTTCTTCTAGAAGAGGAAAAAAAGTATCTTTGTAACTCTACACAGCTAAGCGCTTCAAAGCAGTTCATTGATCAGTTTCTTCAAGAAGACGCCCACTTAAAAGTTGAGGATCTAGGCCAAGCTATGCGAAATTTCTGGATTGCTAACCTCTTACAGGTGGCCTTCGGCAAACCGCTTGAAAATACCGAAGCCCTTTATGGTTATAGCATGCTTTACCCCTATACCGACAATTTAATGGACGACTTAACTCAGGACAAAGCGCAGAAAACTGACTTTTGCAAACGCTTAACTGAAAAGTTATTAGGTCATAACAACGAAAGTCCGCTTACGCCAAACGAACAGCGTATACACGCGTTAGTAGATAAAATTTATGGTCAGTATCCAATAGATAAATACACAACGGCACAATTAGGCCTGCTTGCTATTCACGATGCCCAGGCTGAGAGTCTAAAACAACAACAGCAAGGTCTAATGCCTTATGAAATTGACCTGCTCGGGAAAAGCTTTTATAAAGGTGGCACTTCCCTTATAGCCGACGGTTTTTTAGTAAAACCTGAAATGACACCTAACGAGCAAGCTTTCTGTTTTGCCTTTGGCGCTATTTTGCAACTTTGTGACGACCTGCAAGACATTGAAGGCGATATACAAGCCCATCACTTCACCCTCTTTTCACAACTTAAAGGGCACTATGCATTAGACCCATTAGTAGATAAGCTTAATGGCTACTTAGAACTCACTATGGCT
>JBGSUZ010000561.1:0-6154 GCA_041753235.1 Acidaminobacteraceae bacterium | reverse complement strand
TAATGTTCGGTGGCGCTTTAGCGTTTGCTTCACAAAAATTTGCAGTAGAGGTTGACCCTAAAGCACTTGCTATTAGAGAAGCACTTCCGGGTGCAAATTGTGGTGGCTGTGGCTTTGCTGGTTGTGATCAATTTGCAGCTGCAGTTGTTGACGGGAGAGCACCGGTCAATGGTTGTCCAGTTGGCGGTAAAGACTGTTCAGCGGCGATTGCTGACGTAATGGGTGTTGTTGCGGATCAGTCTGCCAGAAAGGTAGCTCACGTTATCTGTAAAGGTGATTCGGATCATTGTCAAAACAAATTCAAGTATGATGGTATCCAAGACTGTAAAGCAGCAATGTTAGTAGGTGGCGATAAAACCTGTACTTTCGGTTGTCTTGGCTACGGCACTTGTGAACGTGTTTGTCCTTTTGATGCGATTCATATCAATGAAAAAGGCTTAGCGGTTGTAGATGAGGAAAAGTGTACCGCGTGCGGTATTTGCATGGAAGCCTGCCCTAAAAAAGTTATTACGTATGCGCCTTTTGGTCAAGAAGTCATAGTAGATTGTAATAACAAAGAGCGTGGTGCACATGTTAAGAAAAATTGTTCTGTAGCATGTATTGCATGTGGTATTTGTGAAAAAACTTGTCCGCATGATGCAATTCATGTTAAAGATTTAGTTGCGAGCATTGATTATTCAAAATGTACCTCATGCATGGCTTGTACAGAAAAGTGTCCTACAAAAGCTATTTCTGGTGACTTAACTAAGAAACCAGCAGTTGTAGAAGCATAAGTGTAGTTGTATTAGAATAGATGTTACTCCTGCCAGTTCCTTTTAACCCTCTGGCAGGAGTTTTTTTTATGGGTATCAAACCTGTGATGTATAGTCACTAGGCCTTGTATCCTATAGTTTAAAATGATAAACTTTAGACTGATACTGTGAAATGGAATGCCCAAAACGAAATACCAATTGATGGAAATATAAAAATGTGGTATTTTTATATTGGGCATGAGTGGAGGTTTAGGTTGAGGAAGAACAATCTTTTGTTACTCTTTTTTATTTTGGTAGGTGCAATTTTAGGTGGTATAATAGGTGAGGTGTTTGGACCATACATCCCGTTTTTAAATTACGGTGATTCAGTAGGCTTTGGTCCCGTTAAAGTTGATCTCAGTTTAATTCAACTGACACTTGGCTTTAGCATGCGGCTTAGTTTGTCTGGGATTTTAGGTTTACTGTTAGGCGCATTTCTCTTTAAAAAACTCGTTTAGGAGTCACTTATGAAAACTTTATATTTAGCATCTCATTCACCAAGAAGAAAAGAGTTGATTCAAGTACTAGGAAGACCCTTTGAGCTATGCGGCGTAGATATTCCTGAGCCAGTTCGGCTTGGCGAAAAACCTGAGACAGTTGTATGTGCGCTTTCTTTTGAGAAAGCATTTACAGCGGCGAAACAAACTGGATATGAGGGTTGCTTTATTGGCTCTGATACAGTTGTGTCTGTAGATGGTGTCATTTTTGGCAAGCCAGAGAACAAGGAAGAAGCACAGCGTATGTTAGAAGCTTTAAGTGGCAGAACGCATCAGGTTTACACCGGTTTAGCACTTGTGGATATAGCAAGCGGCATAAAAGTAGTGAAGTCAGTTTGCACGCAAGTAGTTTTCAGACCTCTAACGGCTGAGCTTATCGAGTGGTATCTGAGTACTGGAGAATACGAAGGAAAAGCAGGTGCATATGGCATTCAGGGCTTTGGTGCTCGTCTAGTCGATGGCATTGAAGGGGATTTTTTCAATGTAGTCGGTTTGCCAATAGCGACGCTTGATCAATTATTAACTGAACTCGCCCTCTAAAAAATTTGAGGGAGGCTTTTCCATGGCGAAAAGTACAGCAACTGAAAGAGAAGATTATCCGCGTGAGCGCATTGCAAAACAAGGCGTAGAGGCGCTTAGTAATACAGAACTACTTGCAGCTATACTGGGAACAGGCAGTCAGCAAAAATCTGTCATACAGTTAGCCGCAGATGTAATACACCATATGCCAGAAGGCCTAAAAAGTTTAGCGGGGGTAAGTCTACAGGAACTTAAGCAGATTGACGGTATTGGCACGGGAAAAGCTTGTCAAATATTAGCCAGTGCAGAACTTGGAAAACGCGTATACTATGCCACATCAGAAAATATGCAGAAAATCTCATGTCCGGCAGATATGTCTAATTTGCTAATGGCAGAGCTGAGATATAAAAAGCAGGAGCACTTTAAAACAGTTATATTAGACACAAAGAATCAAGTAATATCTATAGAAACCATAACAATTGGGACATTAAACGCGTCCTTGGTACATCCAAGAGAAGTTTTTAATCGGGCAATTAAGAAATCTGCCCATGGAATTATATTGGTGCATAACCATCCAAGCGGACATCCTGAGCCAAGTAAAGAAGATTTGCTGCTAACGGAGCGTTTGGTTGAGAGTGGAAAAATCATCGGCATAAGTATTTTAGATCACGTGGTGATTGGCGATGGCCGATTTTACAGCTTTAAAGAGCAGGGATTGTTGTAGTTGAAAGGAGAACTAATATGGCGTTATTTAAGTTTTTGGGTAAGGAAATGGGTATAGATTTGGGCACTGCAAATACCCTCGTCTATATGAAGGGTAAGGGCATTGTGGTAAGAGAGCCTTCCGTTGTAGCTATCTCGTCTGACTCTAAAGAAGTACATGCAGTCGGGTTAGAGGCAAAACAAATGATTGGTAGAACACCAGGAAGTATTATAGCCATTCGTCCTCTCAAGGATGGCGTCATAGCAGATTTTGATATTACACAAAAAATGCTGAAGTATTTTATTCAAAGAGCGTATCCGAATACATCTATATTTAGTGGACCTAGAGTTATTGTAGGGGTTCCTTGTGGTGTTACAGAAGTTGAAAAGCGTGCGGTTATTGACGCAGCACTCTCAGCAGGTGCTAAAGATGCATTGATAATGGAAGAACCTATGGCAGCTGCAATTGGCGCAGGTCTTCCTGTTGCTGATGCAACGGGTAGTATGGTCGTAGATATTGGTGGTGGAACAACTGAAATTGCAGTTATCTGTTTAGGTGGTATTGTTACAAGTAAATCTATTCGCGTAGGTGGAGATGAAATGGATGAAGCCATTGTTAACTTCATACGTAAGGAATATAACCTCCTAATTGGTGAACGTACCGCTGAGGAAATTAAGGTGGCTATTGGTTCTGTTTATGAAGGTGGTCAAGAAGTAGAGATGGACATTACAGGTCGTAACCTGTTAACAGGTCTGCCTAAAACGATGAAAGTTACTTCTATAGAAATTCGATCAGCTCTCAGAGAGCCAGTTAATGCGATTATTGAAGGTATTAAAAATACTCTAGAAAAAACACCACCAGAACTTTCATCAGATATTATGATGCAAGGTATTGTACTAACAGGCGGTGGTGCGCTTCTTAAGAACTTAGATAGCTTAATCAACAAAGAGACTGGAATGCCAGTTCATATTGCAGAAGAACCACTCGACTGTGTTGCTATTGGAACGGGTAAGGCTCTTGAGAACTTTGATAAACTGAAGTCAGTTTTCCAAAGAACTAGAAATCACTACTAATTGGCGGGCGACCATGAACGAATATCCGAAATGGAAACAGGCACTCATATTGATAACAGGCATATGTTTATTGGTCATCATGGGCATCTCAATTGGGGGACGTTCACGGATCAGCTATGTCGAAAACCTCATTAGTGAGGTTGTGTTCCCAGTACAAAAGGGAATCAATCAGTTCAATCAAAATATAAAAAATGGTGTTGAACCGTACTTCAAAATGTTTGAAGCAGCGGAACTGAATCAAAAGTATGAAGAGCAGATATCTGAAATGCGTCAAGCTATTACCAACTTGACACTGACACAAGCAGAGCTCAATGAACTTAGAGATTTAAAGAAAGCTTTAAACTACGTTAGTCTTAACAAAATTAATAATTATGTTTCTTGTAATATTATTTCAAAAGACGTTGGCAATTGGTATAAAACCTTTATTGTTGATATTGGCTCTGCCGAAGGCGTTACTAAAAACAGTGCCGTCATTAATGAAGATGGCTTGGTTGGCATTGTTTATGAAGTAGGGGAACACTATGCTAAGGTGGTTACAATTGTTGACACTAAGACCAACGTAAGCTTTACATCACTTTCGCCTAACAATCCTTATGATGGACAGATTACTGGAAATTTTGATGGGTTAATTCGTGGACAAGTTTTTGATACGAAGGCACAGATGAAAGTTGGCGACAAATTGATTACCTCAGGACTTGGAATTTTCCCTAAAGGAATTAGCATTGGTGAGGTGGCAGAAGTAGTAGACAATAAAAATGATCTCCTACCTGCGATAGAAGTTCAGCCAGCAGTTGACTTCAGTGACCTTGGGAAGATAATGATTATTCCAAAGACAGAATTAGTGAAATAAGGTGAACTCATGAAATGGATATATGTTGTACTGCTTTCAGTAGCTAATTTTATATTGCAATCAACCCTTTTTGATGCTTTGAGAATTAACGGAGTGGCTTTCAACACTTCGCTAATTCTCGTCGTTTTTATGGCCTTAGTTTTCGGTAATCGAAATGCCTTAACCGCAGCTGTTATCAGTGGCTTAATGCAAGATATTTTCTACGGTTGGGCAATCGGGGTCAATGTGTTTATTTATGTATTTATAGCTATTTTGATAGACATGATTGACGAATCCGTCTTTAAGGACAAGTCAATGACGCCCTTTGTACTAATCATTGGGGCAACGCTGTTTTATCACATTATGTATATAGGGTTTATATTTATACTAAGAGTGCCAACTGACTATTCACTGGTGCCACTGCGTTTCTTAATAGAAGTTGTTATGAATACGGTACTTGGTTTAGTTATTTATAAAAGCCTGATCAAGAAGATGATCGGCTATGAACTCAGGTAGGGGGAGATCGTGTGTTTGAACGGTTACAGGACAGAAGATATCATATTGGTCTCTTTTTTAGCATTGTATTTATAGCACTGGTAGTACGCCTTGCGGTGGTAACAATTGTGCAAGGCGATGAATATTTAGAGAAGTCGTTGAATTATCGGCTGAAAAAAATACCTGAGTATGCCAAAAGAGGTGAAATTTATGACCGAAACGGCGTCTTGCTTGCAGGGAATCAACCAGCATTTACAGTTAGTTTAATGGGTAGTAATTTAAGCAAGGTAGAGATGAATACCGTTTCTAAAGAACTTATAGAATTGTTGGATGCTAAAGGTGAAAATCATATTGATTTTCCAATTCATATTACCGATAAAGGTTATGTTTATACGTTTGACGAATCTATCCAAAAGTGGTTGATGGAGAATAACTATCCCCTAGACTATACTGCTAAGCAAGTTTTCGATGACTACAGGGCAAATGAACAGATTTCAGAAACGCTAAACGATCAAGAAGCCTATTCTATCATGATACAAAAAGGGATTATTTTGCCTATTTCAATCAGTAGAATGGCATTTTGGGAAGAGCGTCAAAAGACGAACTTTTTAAAGCTTTATCAACTTGAGCCGACAACGTCGGCTGAAACTGCGTTTAAAGCAATACGAAATTATAAAAGTTTTCAAATAGATCCTGAGTTATCCGATCAAGATGCATATAAAATATTAATTCTTCGTCATGCGCTTAAAGAAAAAGGGTTCTTAAAATACGAGCCTATTAAAGTAGCTAGCAAAATTAAGAAGGAAACAGCCATACTCTTAAGTGAGATGTCTATGAACCTAAAGGGTGTAACTGTAGGCGTAGAACCAGTTAGGATTTATCCTAACAATAATATGGCGTCTCATATCCTTGGGTATATGGGCAAAATTGCAAGAGAAGATGAAATAGAAAAATATGTGGATGGGTTAGGCTATGAGAAAAATAGTATTATAGGAAAAGTGGGAATTGAAGGCAAATTTGAAACGGACTTAAACGGTAAGGACGGTTATAAATTTATTGAAATAGATGCTTCTGGGCGTATGGTCAGAGAAGTTGAAAAAGATGAACTTGGTCAAGGTGGGGAACCTTCTACTGCGGGAAAAGATATTAAACTTACAATAGATTCGACCTTGCAGAAAAATCTTGAAGAATATTTGAAGCGTGCCTCCAATGGCATCATGACAGGGGGCCAATTTGAGAGTAAATAT
>JBGSUZ010000560.1:0-2327 GCA_041753235.1 Acidaminobacteraceae bacterium | reverse complement strand
TCAATGGCATTAAGTATTCAAACATAGTGCCACTCCAAGATACTAAACCTTTGTATCTATCCACTGCCGTTAATGACCTGCCTAGCATCTTCCAATGTTTAGGGGACACCTCGCCACGAGCAATTGCTATATAGCTTGTCTGACGTGCCTCAGAAGCCAATAAATCGTAATAGGAATGAGACAATCTATTATCCTCTAAGTTAAATCCAATGGAAAATAATTGACGTTTCTTTTCATATAAAGGCGCAAAATGCATGGCTTCAGTCATCTGATAAATTTGCTCTATCATCCGCTCATAACGAGATACAAACAACCTCATATACGCTTGACCTTTTTCTACTTTTCCTAAAACCGCTTTAATCCAATCAATCAACTCTAAATTATCGGATTCCTGATTATTGCTAAGCACTTCAATAATTCGCGCACCCTTTTCGGAAATCTCATTACAATGGGTTTCATACATTTTCATAGACAAAGGACTATCCAAGAGCGCTACCCATTCAGTACCATGATCCATTAGATAATCTACATACAATCCATTTGGAACTTGTTCTAAGCGTTCAACCCACGGCGTAAAATTCTCTAACTCTTTTAAATTTTCTCGAATCATATGTTCCAATTTATACTGCCATGCTTCTTTTTGGGGGTCTTTAAGTTTAGGACTAGTAACAGCTTTATCCAAAGTCCTTTTCCAGCCCAACAAAGATAACTGATTTTCAGCAATGAACACACGCTTAATATCCTCATCTTCAAAAAAAGAATTATTTTTTTCAATACTACAGGCATAGGTATCTTCAATTCCCTTTATCAAATTCAAGTCAACAAAGACCCGTTCAGAATACTCTTTTAACCCTTGTCTTAATGTCATTAAATACCCTACCAAGTTACCGCTATCTACAGTAGAAATATAGTGGGGCTTTAATGGTTGCAATGTTCTGGTGTCATACCAGTTGTACAAATGACCATGCCATTTTTCCATTTTAGCTAGAGTCGCCATCGTTTTTTCTAATTGCATGAGCATACTCTCAAGACCAACATAACCTAAATCTCTGGCAGTAAGCGTCGCCAATAAACCTAACCCAATATTAGTGGGTGAGGTTCTATAAGCAATACCTCTATAAGGTATCTCTTGATAGTTATCTGGCGCTAAATAATTATTCTTTTTGTTTGCAAACTCTTCAAAATACCGCCAAGTCTTTCTTGCTGTTAGACCTAAATATTTCAATTCTTCTTCTGATAGTGCTTCTTTAGGTACGTCTTTCCCCTTACTGATGTAGTATGCAACAAACGGTGCAATACTCCAAACAGCTACAAACATCCAACCCACACCCACATTTTCAGGCTTAAAAGCAAAAGCAAGACCTACAATTGGTATCCCTAACAATGAACTTAGTCCCATTGATGATACATAGCTTTTTAAAGAACCACTTTGCATTCTTTCTGCATCATCAGACGTAACCCACTCAAGCAGTTTTTTCTTAGTGATTAATACTCTTACTAAAGTTACCACTATTGCTTTCAAAATTGTGACGGTTTGATAAGGTAAAAAAATACTGGATAATAACAGTTGAAGCAGCTCCGATTTGAATCCAAATAATTCTGTAATATGGCTTCTGCTTAGTCTCAATTTCAAGCCATTTCTAACAATGCGCTCTAAAAGATTTATAAGCATTGGCAATACAATCACTAATGCAACGCAGCCTAACCAAAAAAACACATTGCCCGGAAGAACACTTATTCCTAGTACGATAAGCAACATCAAAGAAGGCGCCACTAAACTGCGTCTTAAATTATCTGCAATTTTCCAAATAGATATGTAAGATAACGGATTGACAATAATATCTTTGTTTTTATTATATACGGTTCTCTTTAACCATGGAATTAATTGCCAACCCCCCCGGATCCAGCGAGATAGTCTTGCCATGTAAGCATTGTATTTGGTTGGATAAGAATCCACTAGTTCAAGGTCTGAAACCAATGCAGCTCTTACATAAGAACCTTCTAATAAGTCATGACTTAACACTGCATTTTCTGGAACAACGTCTTTTAAAACTTCTCTAAAAACTCTTAAATCATAAATCCCTTTTCCCGTAAAAATACCTTCATCAAATAAGTCTTGATAAACATCTGAAATCGCATTGGCATATGGGTCCATTCCTTCTTGACCAGTGTAAATTCTTGAGAATATAGACTTATTGGAACTGTCCATATCAAATAAAATTTTTGGTTGCATTAAGCCATGTCCTTCAATAACAACCTTCTTATTCTGATC
Source organism: Acidaminobacteraceae bacterium (assembly GCA_041753235.1). Taxonomy (GTDB): domain Bacteria; phylum Bacillota; class Clostridia; order Peptostreptococcales; family Acidaminobacteraceae; genus JBGSUZ01. Next base: position 55 of record JBGSUZ010000560.1, on the reverse strand, counting down.
AATTACAGGTAAATTATAAGGATGTGCCATGGTCCCAATCATTTTTTTTGCCATC
>JBGSUZ010000559.1:0-8317 GCA_041753235.1 Acidaminobacteraceae bacterium | reverse complement strand
CATTTTCAAGCACATGTACACGGTTTTCTGACACTAATTTAGTGTGCAACTCATCACAAAGGCCCTTGAGTTCAGGAATCTCACAAATATTGAGTCCTATTGACTCTTCGTACTTACCCGTAGCCGCTACAACGACTAATTCATTTGTTTCCTGCTGCATGGTTATAAAACCTGAAGAAGCACTTGAAATTGATTTGTCTGTCTCATGAAGAAATACAATGTCTCCATTGTCAATTTTAAAACTGCTCATTTGCTGTAAAATACTTGTTAAGAACTCATTGAGATGATTGTGTTTAAACAAGTTTGCACTGGTTTCAATAATGCGCTCTAAGCCTCTGCGGTTGCGTTCAAGCTTCATCAAATCTCTGTAATTCCGCAGTGCAGAATAAATGGTCGTGTTAAGACGACTGACTGTCAGCTCTGTTTTAAGCCGATAATCATTGATGTCATAGTCTTTAATGACCTTTTCCTCTGGCGCTTCCCCGGGTTGACCTGTTCTAAGGACAATCCGAGTCATCTCATTTTTTAACTCTTTGCGGAGGTACTCCACCACTTCCAGTCCAGAATAACTTTTTTCCATCACCACATCGAGGAAAATAAGCGCCGTATCAGGATGTGCCGCCAACATTTCCTTGGCTTCTTTGCCGCTGTACGCGTCAATCAACAATAAACCGCGACCTTCAAACTCAAAATTTTTCAATATCATGCGCGTCACATTGTGAATTTCCACATCGTCGTCTGCAATAATAACTTTATAAAAACCAAGTTTTTTAACTTCTGGTACTTCTTCATTCACGAAAAAGTCAAATTCAACGTCGTTCAGTTCTAAGTCGTCTCTCATGGCACAGCCCCCTTAAACGCCTTTTATGCTTCCTGATAATTTATCTCTAGTGGTATGCGAATGTAAAAATGGGTTCCCTCTCCTACAACACTTTGACAGCGTATTTTGCCGCCTAATTTTGCAGTTACTAGATTATATACCACATGTAAACCGAGACCGCTACCCCCACTTCCTCGATTGGTTGTAAAGAAAGGATCAAATATTTTCGCCATTGCTGGTTCAGGGATGCCTACACCATTATCCCAAAAATGAATTTGGAATGTCATTTGTTCTTTTAGGATTTCTATATGAATCTTTCCATTTTCAACACCCTTTAAGCCATGAATCAACGCATTCATAATTAGGTTAGTAAAAATTTGAGCATAGACACCTGGGTAGCTGTTGATTACCAATTCTTTATCACAACTAACCTCTATCACATTTCCACTGTTCTTATATTCATGTTTAAGACTTAAGAGTACCATTTGCAAATACTCATTGAAATTAAAGTGACTCATTTCCTCGGTTATTTGACTAACAGAGATTTCTTTAAAACTTTTTACCAGTTCTGAAGCTCGATACAGATTCGTATTGAGTATTTTGGAGGTCTCGTCGAGGTTATGGAAATACTCCATCAACTGAGACTTCGTCATTTTCCCCTCAACCATCTGAGCGACTATTTGATCATTTATGACTTTCAAGTACGACGCCGCAGATACAGAGACACCCAGCGGTGTATTGATTTCATGCGCTACCCCAGAAACGAGTCCGCCTAGTGAAGCCATTTTTTCTTTCTCATAAAGCTCTTCCATCGCGATTTTTAATTCTTCTGTACGTTCACTGACCATTAGTTCCAGTGTGGCCTTTTCCTTGTCATGAAGCACTTGAATTTCTTCCTGAGCCTCAACAAGGTCTGTAATGTCTGTACTCGAACCAAGAATCAATTCCACGTTGCCTAGTACATTTAGCATAGGAATAAGGTTTACATTATAAATATGCCGTTTCTGTTCTGCTTCTCGGAAAGTTGAAAACTGGTAAGTATATTTTGTTCGTGTTTCTAATACACGTCCTAATTGATTTTTCCAAAACTGTAGTTCGTCAGGCTCCTTGAATATCAGATCCAGCCCCTGCCCTATAATCTCCTTGCGACTTCGACCCACTTCTTTTTCAAATCGATGATTGACCGCCATAAACTTGCCTTCAGGCGATAGACTGTAAATTAAATCATCAATATTTTCTACCAATGAGCGGTATTTCTCTTCACTGACTTGAATCTTTTCAAAGGATTCCTTGAGATTCTCAGACATGTCGTTAAACGCATGCATCAACTCTTCTATTTCGGTAATTGGAAACACCGTTTGCTCTAACTGCGTGTCAAAGTCTCCATGTGCCAGTGCTAACGCCGCATCTGCACTTTGTTTGATTGGTTTTATTAACATACTGATTGTCATAAAACTAAGGCCACTTACAATAGTCGCCATGACTAAAATAACCCAAAGTGACGTATTTTGGTGTTTCTGAACTGCCCCCATTAAATCCTGTTCTGGGATAACGGATATGATTCGCCAGCTTCTGTCTTCCGACAGTTTAACTTCTGTTATTTCAATATAAAGTCGGCCCTTGTCACCTTCAATTTGCTCCACAATGCCAAAAGGCGTTTTTTGATCATTAATATATTGAGCTGTTTGTTGAATTTGTTTATTCTCAAAATCATAAGCTTTAATCATTTCAACCGTTTGGTTGCCAGTGGTGTCCTGAACAAGCTTCATGGCTGGTTCTGAACCCGAATGGGCTATCAGATTCCAGTCTTTGTCTACAATATAAATAACGCCTGAACCCTTGGTCATGTCCGCTTTTAAAAAAGCGCTTATGCCATTGAGTTTCACGTCTATATCAGAGACACCCCTAAAAGCACCTGTCTTATCAAACACAGGTACTAATGAGGAAATGGTAATATCCATTTTTTCGTCCACATTGACATAAATATCGGACCACTGCGCTTTAGGACTTACCTTTACCGGCGCGTACCACGGTCTCGTCGTTGGGTCATAGTCTTCATAAGCCCCCAAGACTTCAGAATTCATGCCCTCACCATCGTAAATATTCAGCAGTCCATTAGTGCGCTCGTCCTTTAACATGAGTGAAAATGCCCCGTCGTCATTTGCACGGTAACCCGCAAAACGCTTCTGCTCGTCTCCGTAACTAATAACACTGATTTGAGGCAGGTCATTTTGAATCGTTTTCATATAGGAGAAGGTCATAGACTGAAGTTGACTCAGGTCTGCATCGTTTGTTAACGCTCTGTCGCGAATAGCGCTGGCATAGACTTTATTAATCATTTCTGGTTCTAGTAAAAGCTCAGAAAGTTTTTGCTTGGTCGCATCGTTAACAGCGGTAACCATTTTACTCCCTTGTTCCTTCGCCAGCCAGTTGTAGTCCTGTCGCCAAACGAATACAAGCATTGCTAACAGCACACCAATAAAAATACCAAATGGTATAAACAGTGCTGTTTTAATTGAAATTCGCCTGTTCATAGCCCAACACCTCCGCTTAGTCTGGTTCGAGGGAATGTTGTCTCATTTCATAGAATTTCCCGCGTGTCTTTTATATACCTCGATTTTAGACGAATACTCGCCAAATGGTAATATTTCATGTGTTTTTCGGTTTCCGAACTATCTAAACACCGTAGGTAACCCACAAATAGTGCTTTGCTCTGGTCAGGGCCACGTATAAACGACGCTTATGAATGACGTCATGCGTTGGGTAATTGCTTTCAGAAGCATCGTAAACGAGGCCCGCATCAAATTCAAGGCCTTTAGCCCTGTCTACCGTTATAATACTGACACCGTCTTTAAACGCATCCTTGTCGTCTCGAATGCCGTTAATGCTATAAAGCGTTTTGCGTTTGCCAAAGTACTTGGTCAGCTGATTAACTTCTGCTACCGTTTGACAAATGACTGCAACCGTCCTAAATTGACGCTCTGAACACGCGTAAATAAAGTCCGTCACGCTGTCTATCAATTCCGCCTCCGAGGCACAATGTCTTTCAAGAACTGCCTCACCTCGGCGCATAACCGGTCGCGCTTTTAAGGCATCGTCTTCTATCAAACGATTGGCAAACTCTACAATTTCCCAAGTAGAACGGTAACTGTCATTGAGTTGGTAAAGCTCAGGTTTTAAGTCCGATATAACACCGCCCATCAGGTCGTCCCAATGCTTAAGGCCTCTGTGCCTGTATATCCCTTGGTGAATGTCACCCATGAAAGTCATGGAATGATTTTCCGACAACTTCCTGATAGACCAAAACTCTTGCGGACTGTAATCCTGAGCTTCGTCGACAAAAACGTGTCGGTAACGGGTCATGCCCTCTCGACCTTCAATGCCCAGTTTGAGCTGGAAGAGGGCCCCAAGGTCTTTGCGTTCGAGTTTGCCCGACTCTAAAATTTCCTGAGTCATTTCTCGAACTGCGTCAAAATGCGTGAGTCCATATTTTTCAGCCACTTCTGTTTTGGTACTCCAAAAGTGTTTGTAGACTTTCATAATGTCTAGTGGAATGAACCTTTTATTATAGGCCGAAACTGCTGACTTTAACTTGAGTTCCAGCTCTGCTTGCGCCGCCAGTGTCAGGTTGGCATAAGCCCCTTCAGACTGCTCAGTCCAAAAAACTCGAAGTTTTGAAACGACATAGTCCTGAAGCTGCTTGACCATTTTGTTGTAGGGTACTTCGGAGTTGACGAGCTTGCGCTGTTCGTCTGCCCTAACTCTAAAGCTTGTACCTTCCACCTTGAGCGGTTCTATTTTTTTAAGGAGCATATTGTAAAGTGATTTGATAAACGCATCCATCAATTCAATAAAACCGTCTGAACCCTTTTCGTAGTAAGCGTTTAGCAGGGTCTCGTCCTGAGCATAAACTGCCATTTCATTGGCATGGCAAAATGGGTCTTTTAATTTTAGAACACTGCGCATAAGACTTTCAAAGGTTTCTTGTCTGACCGTTTCTGTCTCCAACATCGGTAACAAGTCCTGTATGTAGTCAATAAATTGAGGGTTTGGCACGAGTACTAGAACCGCATCCTCTGTTAGCGCCTTCCTATAGTTATATAAAAGATATGCAATTCTATGAAGGCCGACAGTACTCTTTCCCGAGCCTGCTACCCCTTGCACCACAATGGTTTTATTGAGTGGTAGTCGTATAATTTTGTCCTGTTCTGCTTGAATAGAACGGATAATGTCCTTGAGCTTAGCCTCTGTGTCCGCCGCCAAAATTTGCATGAGAATGGCATCTTCCACGTCTACAGGTTTCTCACCTTCGGGGTCGTCTGCGGCGATACTGTCAATAATGGCCTTGCCACTAATAATGTCCTCACAGGCTAGAAGCGTCCTGCCATCGACTAAATAACGCCTTTTGCCTAGGCTTTCACCACTGACCTTGTCGCCCTCATGGGTGGTCTCCAAGTCTTCTATACGGCTTCTGTCTCTGTAGAAAATTTCAGCAAGTGGCGCCTTCCAGCTCAATACACGGTAGCCCTTTTCGTCTGCTTCGTTAAAGCCGAAGTACCCTATATAGTATGCTTTTTCAGCCTCTTCACCATCCACTTTGAAGTCAAAGCGTCCAAAATAGGCTTCGTCTAACATGCGTTTATGTTTTTCCGCGTCTGACTCACTAAGTGTCAGTGCCTTTTTTATTGCAATCAACTGTGCAAGGCCTTTACTACCTACCTTTTGCTGATCCTTGACTTGCTCGCCAATTTTGACGACGCGCTCTTTAATGCTCTCCAGGGCAGTTTCAATAGCATCGCAGGTTCCGTTTAAGTGCGCTTCTTCCTCTGCTTTCATTGTTTGACTCACTTGACTTGCCATGTTTAAGCACCTCCAATTCTGATGTATGCAGCAATGATGTAAGTCCCCTATGAACTCCATTTCATTGCATAGCGTTTGAAAATCAGAACCCTATCATATAAAAAAAAAGTACAAAACTCAACTGATTAGGGAATTTGTAACATGAAAGCAACGTATGATTGGCTATAGACGAAAAAACATCTCCTCAGCTGCGGGAAACAGCGAAGAAGATGTTTTGGTGGGATTGGGTATTCTATTGATTCGGAAGGTTTTCAGGGGAAACGTTTAATGCTTATTCAGCTTGGATGCCTGCAATGTTTAGAAGGCTCCAAGGCTTGTCGTAGTGTGGCAAGAAGAAGAAGTCTACTAATGCCAACTCGTCAATTGTCATTTTATTTTGAATCACCACCGACATGGTGTTCATCATTTGAGCAAGGTTTACAGTTGAGTGGATTTGAGCACCGAGAATTTCACGGTTGTCCGCTCTGTAAACGACTTTAAGAATTGCTTGTTCTGCGGTTGGCATGAACTCCGGTCTGTAAGCGTCTCTGACAACGACTGTTTTGTAAGGAATACCCGCTGCTTTAGCCGCTTCCTCAGTCATGCCCGATGCTGCCATATGATTTTCGTAAATTTTAATAGCGGAAGTCGCCTGTGTGCCTAAATGTTTAACCGTAGGCGTTTTAAGGTTCTTCGCTACGAGAAGACCCATACGGATAGCGTTTGTTGCAAGTGGAATATAAACGTGCTCGCCAGTTGGGTTGTATTTAACGCCACAGCAATCGCCTGCAGCATAAACGTCTTTCGCGCTTGTTTGCATGTATTCGTCTACAATAATAGCGCCGTTTGGCATCATGTCCAATTTGCCTTTGAAAAGTTCAGTGCTAGGTTTGAAACCGATGCAAAGAATGACGAGGTCTGCTTCATAAGTACCCTTGTCCGTAACGACACGCTTCACCTTGCCGTCTTCACCTTCAAAGCGACATACGGTTTGACCAAGCGCCAACTTGATGTGGTGCTGCTCTAGAGAGGTTTGTGTGACAGATGTAAATTCTTCGTCTAAGTACTTGCTGAGAATTCTGTCGAGTGAGTCAATGAGGGTCACGTTTTTACCATTTTCCTCGAATGCTTCAATCAACTCAACGCCAATATAGCCAGCGCCAACAACAATAACGTTCTTAGCGTCTTTCGCTTTTGCGATAATGTCATTTGAATGGTTGTAGTTTTTAGAAAGCAAAATATTCTCAAGTTTAATGCCTTCGATTGGTGGTACGATTGGCCATGAGCCTGAAGTTACAATTAGTTTATCGTAAGTGTCCTTAAATTCTTCGCCTGTGAGCAGGTTTTTAACCGTGAGGACTTTGTTGTCCATATCTACATCGATTACATCGTGTTGCATTTTTGTTGTAACGCCTTTTTCAGCTAACGCTTCTGGTGAGCTGTAGAATAAACCGTGGGGGTCTTGAACCACGCCGCCAACATAAAGTGCAATGCCGCAAGACAAGAATGAAATATTGTCATTGCGCTCGTAAACGGTAACTTGTGCTTCTGGGTGGAGTGCTACAGTATTAACAATGGCTGCTGTGCCTGCATGTGTACATCCGATAACTGCTACTTTCATAATTTGGTCACCTCGTTAATTTTTTAATTAATTTTCTGACTTTATTATAACTTATTTTTTTGGTGTTGTCATTATATTTTTGTATTGATTGTAAAATGATTTTTATTATCAAAAGTGAACATGCGCATGACAACATTGATATATATACGACTCTTGATGACGGTTCAAACGATGTTCTTAAAGTTCTATTAAATATGCAGTATAAACGTTGTTTCCTATGAGTTAACATGCTATTTTTATAATAGATTATAGGCACATAAAATATTTTATACATATAGGTGGTTCATGATTATGAAAAATTACCTTACCAAAACAAGTCTCATTACAAGCACTCTGGTGATTACTTTAGGCCTTACGGGTTGTCATGTTGAATTTAGTCTGTCTGGTGAAGATTCTGACCTTATTGAATCTGCTCAAGAAGTAAACGAAGCTGCACAAGAAGCGGTCGATGACGCTGTTGATGCCGCTGAAGATGCGGTTTCTGCTGCTGTTGATGGGATTTCAGACGTAGCCGACAGTGATTGGTTCGATACCGAATCCTTAGACGACTTTATGGATCAGATGATGAGTTCTTCAGAATCGTTTTCTAAAGTTGCTGAAGAAGATGCCGTAAAACTCTATGACGACGAAAAGCGTCTTGCTCAAAAAAGCCAAACGTTAATTGGTATGCATAATCCACTTTCAACAGATGCAAATCGATTTACGGATAAAGCCCGCCTTACAGGTAGTTTTACAGCTTGGGCGTTTGAAGTTACTAAAGATAAAACAGTTGAAGTACCCTATGAGTTTTTTGTAGCGCAAGGAAAAACTAAAATTATTCTAGTGAGCTCGGATCAAAAGGTTACGACACTTGTAGAAAAAGAAGGTACTGAAAAAGATGACGCATCCAAAGGAACATTTAAACTCAAGCTTAAAAAAGGGACAAACATCATTCGTATTGTAGGAAAAGACAAAGCAATATATGGGTTAAAGATGATGCCGCCGGAAGGTAGCTTCCCAGCAGATGAAAGGGGCTGTTGCAAAATAGCCCCCAAATA
>JBGSUZ010000558.1:0-6283 GCA_041753235.1 Acidaminobacteraceae bacterium | reverse complement strand
GGATTTCTGGGGAGAGTACGAACGCTGGGCACAGCAAGTGCTTTCGGATACGTCTATGGACTTCTATGATAGATTAAAACTGCTTGCAAACGAAATGATGCGATTTGTTAATTTGTTTAAAAACTTATTTTCACAATTATTCCAGAGCCGTGATCGTGGGTACTCAGAAAAGGAACGTGGCGCAAAGGATCAAATGATAAAGCGTATGGCTTCTACATTAAATCAACAGATTCTGATTGAGAATCCTGCTTTAGCAGAGGAATCACCTAATTCTGAGGAAATTGCAGGATGGATTATGACCAGCTTAATGATGGTCAATCATATGAATAGTATGACTTATGAACAACTCGAAAAATTTATAAAGAAAGTAATGGCTTAGGCCATTCTTTTTTTAAACTTATATGAACAATGTTCAAATAAAACAAATAAATCAAAGGAGATGGCATTATGAAAAAAGTATCCACTAAGTTAATTTTAACAATATTTCTACTAGGAATCTTTATTGGTGCACTCGATAGTGGTATTGTTTCACCAGCGCGTGAAATTATTCAAAATAGTTTTGGTGTCTCAGCCAATATTGGTACTTGGATGCTTACCATTTATACTTTATTCTATGCAGTAAGTATGCCTATTGTCAGTAAATTAGCGGATAAAGTTGGCTTCAAACCAGTATATATTGGAGGTATAACCCTATTTGGGTTAGGATCATTCCTTACTGGTCTAACTAATTTCTATGGTAATTATGAACTTTTCTTAATTGCCCGCGTGATTCAGGGATAGGGGCTGGTGGTATTATTCCTATTGCAAATGCTGTAATAGGTCATAGCTTTCCAGAGGAAAAGCGTGGGTTTGCCCTTGGCATGGTAGGGGGTATTTATGGTATCGCCACAATTTTAGGGCCGACTGTAGGGAGTTTGATTCTTCAAATAGCAGGTACGGGCTCGTGGGGATGGTTATTCTTCATTAATGCCCCAATTTGTTTGTTGATTATTGCATTAACGCTTAAATTACCAAATGAAAAGTCTGAAAATAATTCACCTATGGACTTAAAGGGCTCTGTAGTTCTAGCAGGTGTTATTGGCAGTTTAATGTACGCTTTGACAAAGGTAGACCTATTTAATTTAGGTAGTAGCCTTGCGAGTAGGTCTGTATGGCCGTTCTTATTAATATTCATCGCTTTAATACCGGTTTTAATTTTTGTTGAAAAGCGAGCTGCTGACCCCATTTTGAATTTAAAATACTTTACGAACCCACAAATGCTGATGGCGCTAATAATTGGCTTTATTGTTGGTATTGGTATGATGGGCATGGTTTTCGTACCACAGTTTGGCGAAAACGTATTGATGCTAAAAGCTGGAACAGGTGGCTATTTGATTACATTTCTGGCCGTATTTTCAGGAATTGCAGCACCACTCAGTGGTAAGATGCTAGACAAATTTGGTGAACGAACAACCCTGAGATTAGGTTTTAGTTTTACGGTAGCGGGCACACTCTGGATGTCCTTAGTAGTGACAAAACTCTTAGGTTTCCCAAGCTTATTTGTAGGGTTAGCCCTTATGGGTCTTGGTGTGGGCTTTAGTATGGGCGCACCACTGAATTATATGGTTCTCAAAAATGTTCCAAAAGAAGAAGGCACTACCGCATTAGCAACACTATCGGTTATCCGTTCCATTGGTGTAACGCTTTCGCCAAGTCTGATGATTGGCTTTATTGTAGCCGCAGGTAAAAATGTACAAACAAATTTAATGGATGTGCTCGGAAAAAGCTTTGCTACTATGATGCCAAAGGGTATGACAATGGGGAGTCTGTCTGCAGGAAGTTCCTTTGAAAGTTTAAAGCATGCAGATGTGACCACCATTACGGATTTGCTAAAAGAAGCACTGAGCAGCAGTTTACCTGAGAAAATTAAACCAATGATCATAAGTGGTATAGAACAAAGTCGTGGTGCAATAGAAGCAACCTTCCAATCAACCATTAATGGCGGTTATGCGATGATGTTCCTTGCAGCGGCAATAATCGCACTTATTGGATTCGCGTTAACTTTCCTGATTAAAGAAAACGAAAAAAAAGATTTAGTCTCATCACAAAACCTTCACAATCAAGAAGTATGATAAAGACATCCTAAAAGAATAAAGACGTTCTTTTAAAGGTAAAGACAAGTGAAGGAGATGAAATAATGAATAAGAAGATGAAAATGAGTTTAACAGCAATGATGACAGGTGTATTAGTACTTTCCTCTGTAGCTGCATTTGCAGGTACAACAAGTGTTAAGGGTGCATTTGCAGGTCACGAGCGTATGGTCGACTTAATGCTAAAAGACGGTGTCGTTACACAAGCACAAATTGATAAGTATCAGCAACAAATGCAAGATGAGCGTAAAGATGAAGTTAAAGCAGCGGTTCAAGCGCTTGTTACTAAGGGCACTTTAACTCAAGCTAAAGCGGATGCAGTGATCAAATCTGTTGAAGCTCATCAAACTGAAATGGCTGCATTACATGATAAAATTGAAGGAATGACTCAAGAAGAAGCGAAAGCTTACTTAGAAGCAAATCCAGTAAAGCGTAATGACGATATGCTTAAATTAGTTGAAGATGGCACACTTACAGCTGCAGAGTTTGACGCAGTGAGAGCGGTCATTGGTGGTGGTCGCGGTGGCATGATGGGTGGTTTTGGCGCCGAAGGCGGTAGAGGCAACGGTCATATGGGTGGCAGAGGTCACGGTCCAATGGGCGGTTATGCACCTGCAACAACGACTACAGGTACTGCACAATAAATCAGTAGTTTTAAAAATCCTCCCTTTTATGCTAGAATGACATTAAACAGTAAAGCAGACCCTTGAATTGATTCGAGGGTCTTTTTTTCAATTAATAAGGAGCTGATCGAATGGCCTATAAAGTATTAGTGGCAGAAGATGAACTACATATAAGAAGACTCATTAAAGACTATTTAAGCAATGAAGGCATGGAAGTTATTGAAGCTGCCAATGGTGAAGAGGCAGTTAGGTTATTTATGAACGGATCAGCTTTTGATTTAATAGTCTTGGATGTTATGATGCCTAAAAAAAATGGTTGGGAAGTCTGTGAGGAAGTACGTATGGTGTCGGACGTGCCAATTCTTTTTTTAACGGCACTTTCTGAGACTTGGGATGAACTTAATGGCTTGACGCTTGGGGCGGATGATTATATTACTAAACCTTTTAGATATGAAATATTTATGGCACGCATTAAAACGCTGTTACGACGAACAGGGAAGGCGCCAAAAGAAATATTGCACCTTGGTGAATGTTCTGTGATTACTGAAACAAGAGAAGTTAAACTGCATGACATTTCAGTGGAACTTAGTCCTAAAGAGTATGAGTTACTTCTATACTTGTTAAAAAATCCACACCAAGCATTGGAACGCCAACAAATATTGGATGCGGTCTGGGGCTATGAGTTTTACGGAGACCCAAGAACAATTGACACACACGTTAAAAATTTAAGGGCAAAACTTGGCGCTGAAGGCGAGTGCATTAAAACCGTTCGAGGGTATGGGTATCGACTGGAAGGTGAGGTTCTATGAAGCAAATAAACTTTGCAAATTCAATAAGATATAAACTGTTTATTGTATTTTTTGCCATTGTAGCGGGTCTTCAAGTTTTTCTTCTTGTGTTTAATGCCAATGCCCTTGAAACCGTTTTGGTTTACGGTGACAAGATGGAAATGTCAAAACTTTTAAATAAATATCAGCATGAAATTGACGTTTCTGGTTTTATGACCGTAGAAGAAGAGGACATTTTAATAGCCCAATTGGCTTATGAGTGGGACGGAAATTTATCTTTGATTAATACGAAGACCAGTGAAGTTCGTTCAACGATGCCAATGCACGGCATGCGTGGCGGTTCAATGGATCAAAGAGAAGAGCTGACAACAGATATCACTAAGCGATTTAAGTCGCTTAAATCGGGAACTGTAGCGTCCTTAGTACGCAAAGATAGAAATGGTAAAGACTCACTTGTAATCTATGTGGGCAGAGTTAATGAATCCCAACTCATTTTTTCTGAAAAACCATTAAATATCTTACATGAAAGTTCAAAATTAGTTACTCGCTATTTGATGATTTCTGGTTTTTTTACAGTGCTCATTGGATCTATTGCAATTCTTGTCTTATCTAGAAAATTGACGCAACCAATTATTGAAATAGAGGAACAGGCGAACCGTATAGCTGCTCAGGATTTTGGAAAACTCAACAGGGTGACGCAAAAGGACGAAATTGGTTCTCTTGGAACTGCTGTGAATCAGATTGAATCAGCTCTGAGTGAAAGTATCAATGCACTCAACGAAGCAAATGATAAATTAAAAGACGAAATTGAAAATGAACGCAGACTCGAACAACTAAGGCGTCTGTTTGTGTCGAATGTTTCGCATGAATTAAAAACGCCAATGAGTATGATTGTTGGTTATGCAGATGGCTTAAAATACGGCATTGCTAATAAACCTGAATCTATTCAATATTATTGTGATGTTATATTGAGCGAGTCTGACAAAATGAATACTTTAATAAATGACTTACTAGATATGTCTGCTTATCAAGAAGGGCATTTGCCTATACAGCTCAAGTCGCTTAATCTGAGTGATTCAGTTATAAAAACTTCTGGGCTCTATGAAAGTCAGGCTTCAGAGCAAGGCATAACACTTATTACACATGTAGATCAAGATGTTTTAGTGGTGGGAGATGCGTTTCGTCTTGAACAAGTCGTACGGAATTTAATCAGTAATGCTTTTAAACATGTATTACCTTCAGGGAAAATTGAAGTTACGTTGAGTCAGACTATTGAAGAAGTAAGCTTGAAAGTATTTAATGAAGGGAATCCTATACCAGAAGAGGAATTAGAAGCAATTTGGATGAGTTTTTATAGAGGAACTCAAGCAAGAGAACAGCAAATTGAGGGTTTTGGTATTGGATTAGCACTTGTCAAAGAAATCGTTCACAAGCATAATGGTATAGTGGCGGTTGAAAACTTGGCGAACGGGGTCAGGTTTGTAGTAACGTTGCCAATTATTAAAGACAATTCAGGAGGACGAATGAATGGAAGTATTTAAGACAAGTGGTGTATGTGCCAGTGAAATTGAGTTTGAAATTGACAACGGCATTGTTAAACATGTGAATTTTGTAAGAGGGTGTCCGGGTAGTTTACTTGCAATTACCGAGCTTGTAAAGGGTCAGACAGTGGCAGAGGTAATTAAGCGACTGAGTGGTATTCGCTGCGGGGAGAAGGAAACATCTTGTCCAGATCAGTTAGCAAAAGCTTTATCGGCGTACTTATAGGGGCTTGAAAGTGTATGAGGGAATAATGAATATTTTCTTTTAATATTAAAATATGGAAAATAATTGGTTCAATTTATTAAATATGGGTATTTTATAAGTAGACTATTAACGTAATCTATCGTTAGGAGGGTCTTTATGAAATCCTTTATTTTGGATGGCTTTCTCAGTTTAGACCAAATTTTTAAGGAATATGTTGCTAATAATCCCTTTATATCTATGGCTGATGAGGCTAATTTCATTTTATATAATCCAGATTTTTCAGATATTTCATATGAATATATTCCTACAAATCGACTTGACTTTAAAACACTCAAACAACTCTATCTGGCAGAAGAACCTATTTATAAGGCGGGGAATGTTGTATGCCATTTGCATCCTGATGTAGACAATGAGGATCGTTTAAAAAAAGGATGGCATATAATCTTTACAGTTAAGAATCCTTTAACTAGCGAAGACGCTTATGTAGCTGCATTGATTGTGAAGCATAGTCGTGAAATCCCAATGACTGAGGTGCTTAAATGTCTTAATTTACATTATTTGGAACAATTTTCTTATCATGTTCAGTTGATATTTTCGAATTACGAGAAGCTCTTTCTAATAATAGATTCCTATTCTGAAATGTTGTCATCTAAAGAAAATTATTTGCCTTATCATATGAGTAATGTTGCTAATTGGTGTATAAAATTTTCCAATGAATTGCAATTAGACTCAAAAGATCATTTGATTTTATACGTATCTGCGATACTACACGATATAGGTAAGTTGTCTATACCGGATGAATTGGTGAATAAACCGAGCAGGTTGACGGAATCTGAATATGAAATTGTTAAGCTACATTCTACCAAGGGATATATGATGCTAAAGGCAGTGTTATATGGTATGTCCTTTTTTAATGAAGTGCCTAATATAGTGAAGCATCATCATGAACGGTATGATGGTGAGGGATATCCTGATTTAATTAAAGGAAAGGATATTC
>JBGSUZ010000557.1:0-9931 GCA_041753235.1 Acidaminobacteraceae bacterium | reverse complement strand
ACTTCGTCCATGTTAGTTGTTGGCAACCCACTGAGCAGTGCAAGCTCAGTTTCGTTTGGCGTAAGCAGGTCTATTTGAGCTAACAGCTCCGCGTCCAACTTCTGTGCTGGTGCGGGATTGAGTATGGTGAACGCGCCGCCTTTTTTTGCAATTTTTAAAGCGGCCTTTACCGTTTCAACGGGTGTCTCTAATTGAGTTACAAATGTTTTGGCATTTTCTATGGCTTCTGTCACTGCTGCTAAGTCCTCAGGTAACAGTCTGCCATTGGCACCCGGTACAACGATGATTGAGTTCTCTCCAGAATCCTGTAATGTAATAAGGGCAACGCCTGTCGAGACGCCTTCAACCGTTTTAACGGCTTTTGTGTCAATACCGTCTTTCTTCATGGTTTCTAATAACGACTTGCCGAAACCGTCATTGCCGACTCTGCCAATCATTTTTACTGGTGCACCAAGCCTTGCCATCGCCACCGCTTGATTAGCCCCTTTTCCACCGGGTATTTCATGAAAGGCTTCACCCAGTATGGTTTCGCCACCTACTGGCAAACGCTTGGCTTGTACGACTAAATCCATATTTAAACTGCCTAAAACGACAATGTTCTTCATGATTAAACCCTCCCTGAGTTGATATTAGTTTTTGGTTGACTTGCCTTCAGTGGTGCACAGGTCTCTCTAATAATCAATTCTGTACTGAGTACAATTTTGCGTCCGTAAGCAGATGCTTCTGCTGTAAGCCCGTCTATTGCTGGTAGCTCGTCTTTGCTGAGCAGCTTCACCATCGTATCCACTGCTTGGTAGCCCATTTGATACTTTGGCTGCCTGATGGTTGTTAGCGGTGGGTCGACGTGGGAGGCAATTTGAATGTCGTCATAACCTAGAACCGAACAGTCTTCTGGGATGCGTTTGCCCTGTTCTTTAAGGTACTTCATGGCACCAAGGGCGATGAGGTCGTTACCACAAAAGACAGCTGTAAAGGCTAATCCCTTTTCAAAGGCTTCTGCCATGGCTTTATAGCCCCATTCGAGCTTGAAATGACCACTTAGAATCATGTTTGGGTCTGGTGTAATGCCCGCTTCGTTAAGCGCCTGCTCATAACCCGTTTGACGTTCCTGACTGATTGTCCCCTTTTTAGGTCCTGTAATATGAAGTATTTGTGTGTGACCGAGTCCAATCAAGTAGTTGGTGCCTTTATATGCGCCCGCCACGTTGTCTACAACTATGCTGGCTTTTACTTCGTCCATTTCAATGACCCTGTCAACGAGTACAATGGGGGAGCTTATATTTTTAAAGGCCGCTTTGCGGCTGCTGTCTGTCGATGCGGCGGTGAAAATGATGCCGTCTACCATTTTTTCCATGAGACTTTTAATATACTGGGTCTCTTTTTCAAGTTTGTCGTCGCTATTGCAAAAGAAAATGCTATAACCTGCTTCGTTAGCCCTGTCCTCAGCACCTCTTACAAGCTCTGGGAAAAAGGGATTGGTAATGTCCGGTATGACCAGACCGATGGTTTTCGTGGTCTTGGTGACCAGACTGCCTGCCAATTTGTTCGGTACATAGCGGTGTTCCTGCATAATCTGCTTGACCCGTTCTTTAGTCGCTTGACTAATGTCGTGGTCCTTACCGTTAATGATTTTGGAAACCGTCGTGATGGACACCTCTGCCAGTCTGGCAATGTCCTTGATGGTCATTTTCTTCATAAACTTCTCTCCTATTCCATACATATGTAATCTATGCTAAAACCATAGTGATATACGCTTAAGACTAGTATATCAACTGTTTGCATGGAATGCACGCCTTACTAAAAGGTTTTACTTAACCGTTTTACTAAAACGGTTTAGTAACTTTTCATTTACAATTTAACATAGGGTAAACTAGGTTGTCAATTAGAAAATATCAGAACTGTTACAAAAAATAAAAAACTCGAGACTTTATGTGCCTCGAGTAATTTTTATTCCCTGTACTGTTCAACTAGTTAATTTCGCTCCCCTGAATAATCTGAGCTAGCTTACCCTTTACAAATATGAAGGTATAATGATCATAAAACTGTTCGTTCAGCTCACTTTCAGTCTTATTTTTAAATGCTTCTAGAGTCGAAGGCTGCAAGCCTATATTGTCTACAAAATAGATACCGCAGCTAGAAGGCACTTCAACAAGTATGTTTTTTTCCTCTGCCTTCTGGTCCTTTGTTCTAATTTGTATTTGAACGGTCCCTCCCGGTTGCACCCTCATGGCCTCGACAGTGCCACTAATACGAACGACATCGGCTACCTTACTGAGTAGGTCTTCTAGTTGATCGATTCGGTAGTTATTAGCGATTATTGTTTGTGAAACCTCAGGTGACTCATATTCAAAATAGCCCTTAATGCCCTCTACTATGAAAAACTGACCATAAACGCTGACGCCTGCTTTCATGCGCTTTTTACTATCTAAATTTATTTCAGCTGCATACAAGCCTTTATTTAGAACAAAATCTGGTTTATATGTAATTTGACCCATTGTCATTATGGTGTCGTAGTCACTTTCAGAAAGTGTTGTTTCTCCAATAGCCCCTTCTATCATATGGGTATGACTTACTTTTAGCCGTACCAAAGAATGAATAATTTCTCGTGCCGCTATTCTGTCATCTGCTGTGACGGTTATAAAACTGATACTTGTCGCATTAACACTTATCTCCCACATCACTGGTGTAAATAGCAGAATAGTAATCATTGTTATTGCAATAATTGACTTTTTCATAATTCCTCCTTATACGCCGTACAAATCGTCAACCCCAGATTACACGCTTTTGCCAGCATGTCTGGCTGAATTTTGTCTGGTGTATCATTATCCGAATGATAATTATGATCCGTGGTCACATACAGTGTGATTGCAGGGACTCCTGCATATGCAAAAGGTAAATGGTCACTATGAACGGTTTCCCGAACTGCCGTATTGTAGGTCAACTGCTCGCAAATCTGACGTGCCTGCTTAAGTAATGGCATTGTGCTTTGACCTCTGGCAGTACAAAGGTTTAGCATATCCCCTACACCTACCATATCCAAATTAATTAGTGCCAAGGTACGTTTTGCTTCTTCATTATCCATGCCATATACGTAGGCAGAGGAGCCTAGAAGACCTGCTTCTTCAGAACCAAAAGCAATAAATTGAATGTCATACGGTAAATCAATTTTCTCAGAAGTCAGTATTTTTGCTATTTCCATCATAACAGCCGTACCAGAACCATTGTCATTTGCCGCAGGTGTGTCCACGCCATCATAGTGGGCACCGACAATAATTTGCTTGCCCTCAGGATTACGTTTAGATTTGAGTATACCCATTACATTTTGAGATGTGGAGGCTTCACCACTGCTATTGACTAAAAGTTCTGCTTCAAGCTGACTCCCATAAGCTAATTTTGACTCAATTTTTAGCGCTGTTTCAGTAGGTATGCTCACGACAGGTATGACCGATAAAGCGCCAACTGTACCTAAAAGTTTCTCACGTTTAGGATCATAGAAAATTACGCCAACTGCGCCATTGCCCTCTGCTCTCGCGACTTTTGCCATAAATGTCTCGCCGCCTCTTTGCACTAGCACTATTTTACCTTTCACATCTTTTTCCTTGTAGTCCGCCTCTGTGCCTTGACTGACAGAAATTATTTCCGCTTTAATGCCGACTTTTGGTGCTACTGTACTAAAGCACATTACTTTAGTATCTTTAATAAGAGGAAGCGCTACATCGTTTAAGCTAAGCTTCACTGAATTAAGCGTATTCGCTTCCACAAGAAAACGTTGTTCCCTCGTTTCAAGACCAAATGTCTTAAACTGCTTTAAAATATACGCTGCAGACTGGCGCTCACCTTCTGAGCCAGAAACCCGTGCATTGTCTCTATCTGCTAAAATGTTGATGGTAGCCATCATACGTTCTTGAGAAATTTTATTTGAAAAATCGTACAAGCTTGTTTGCACTATTTTGGTTGCATTTGCCTGTGCTGAAAAACCAGATCCGCTAATCAGAATGCCTACAGTCAATACACATAGCGCTATGCTACATATGACTTTTGGAAAATACGCACTACGAACCTTCATATGATACCCTCCTAGGTATTTTTCTCATAATTCAATTATAATGCATAGATACGTTGTTAGTATATCCCAACTTATTCAGAGCTAAAAAAGACCGAACCTATTAAACAGAGGCTCGGTCTTTTTTGTTTAGAAATTGTTATATTATTTTGCTGTTATGCCAGGGAATGCTTCATTTTTATTAAGATCAACATTGCGCCACATAACATTTCCAGTTGGGTTAACAAAATAACACGCCTCAGGCGTTGTAGGGTCAGCACATATGTAATTCATATGCTCGCTGTAAATATCCCATCTGCTGTATTCAGGCGCCCATCTAGCCCAAACGCCATTTTCTTGGATTGCCCATAGTCTGTTATCGCCACCAATACTAATTTCTTTTGCTGTAATACCCGGGAAGTCTTTGTTAATGTTTTGGTCAACATTGCGCCAATGCACATTGCCATTAAGATCTATGTAGTAACATGCTTGTTCAGTTGTTGGGTCAGCGAATATATTTTTCATTTTTTCGCTGTAAATATCCCATCTGCTGTATTCTGGTGCCCATCTAGCCCAAACGCCATTTTCTTGAATTGCCCATAGTCTGCTATTGCCGCCAACACTAATTTCTGTAGCGTTTATACCAGGATATGTTTTGTTTTCGTTTTGGTCAACGTTTCTCCAGTTAACACTTCCGTCAGGATTAACAAAGTAACATGCTTCACCTGTTGTTGGGTCAGCAAATATGTATTTACGTTGTTCGCTGTAACGATCCCATCTTTTGAACTCAGGTGCCCATCTAGCCCAAACACCATTTTCTTGAATTGCCCACAATCTTTTTGATACTGAAATACTCATTTGAATCGCTCCTTTCAACTTTGGGATTAATAAACGTATGTATTGAATGTTTTCCACATTCTAGCATAATACGTTATGATTTTACCCACGATCTAAGGAGATATGCATTTATTTGAATTTAAAATTCTATCCAAAGCAATTCCTTTTTCTTATTGTACTTCTTTAAATTCCGTACAAATCGTCAAACCATAATTACACGCCTCTGCTAACATTTCTGGCTGAATACGATCTGGTGTATCAAGGTCAGTGTGATAGTTTTCATCCTCAGTCACATAATAAGTGATGGCTGGAATACCTGCATAAGCTAATGGCACATGATCACTACTTTCCATTTCTTGAACGACTGCCGTAAACCCGAGTCTTTTTCCTAATGCCAATGTCTGAGGCATAATTTTCTCACTGCTCTGAGCATTTGCGGTGCAGAAGTTGACTGTCTCACCCACACCTACCATGTCAAAATTGATCATCGCTAAAGTCCGTTGAGTCGTTAAGCTATCCAAACTATGTGCATAGTCAGACGAACCTATTAAGCCAATTTCTTCAGAACCAAATGCCATGAATTGAATGTCGTAAGGCAGCTCTGGTTTTTCAGAGGTTAGAACCCTTGCTATTTCTAAAATAGTGGCTAGGCCAGAAGCATTGTCATTTGCTGCTGGTGTGTCTACCCCGTCATAATGGGCGCTGATGATAATCTGTTTTTTATCTGGGTTATTTGATGACTTATACAGGCCAAAAATATTCTGAGATTTTGACGCCTTTGTTACACTATCGACTAACAAATTTGCTTCAACGGTTTTCCCTTCCGCTAGTTTTGCTTCAATAATCAGCGCATCTGCCTTTTGAAGGCCTACACCGGGAATAGTCGAGTTACTGCCAAACGTTGCAGAAAATGAGCCTTCCTCCATTGGGTCATAGAAAATAGCAGCTACTGCACCATTACTTTTTGCGCGTTCAGCCTTATCTACAAACTTTTCGCCACCTCGCTGAATGAGAGCAATCTTACCCTTTACATTCTTACCACTGTATTCTGCGTTACTACCCATACTAACTGAAACGATTTCAGCACGTATGCCTTCTTTAGGGGTTGAACTACTGAAATTAATGACTTTTACAGACTCAATTGGCGTGTCCACATCTGTGTTTACGCTAAGCTTTACCGTATTACACAAATAGGCTTCAACTGGAAAATCTGTCATGTTCGTCTCTAGTCCAAAGCTTTCAAATTGCTTTTTTATGTAATCCGCCGCCTGTTGCTCACCTTCGAAGCCAGAAGTTCTTGCATTGTCTTTCCCAGCTAAGGTATTGATGGTTGCCATCATGTTATCTTGCGAAATTTTGCTTGTAAAATCGTAAAGACTTGATTCTGCTATCTCAGTATTATCCCCCTGTTTAGCACAACCGATACTACTCACTGCAATCGCAGCTATTACGATAAAGATTGTAAATCGGTGAATCTTCCTTTTTGAATTAGTCTCATTCAGCTTCATTTTAAACCTCCAAAGTTTAGTCTTACATTATATTATTTTATTTATACGCTTTTGTCATGTGCCAAAGGTAACATATTTTTAGTCTTTGTGTATATAATGAAATAAAAACGGAGGTACACACAATGCCATTCTTCACAAGACGCCAAGTCGCTGAAAAAGTCGGCGTAGGCTTCGATACCCTGAGATACTACGAAAAAGTAGGCCTACTCATGCCGACAGAGCGCGGTGAGAATAATTATCGACTATATGACGAAAATGCTGTTGAGAAGCTGTTTTTTATACACCAAGTTAAGCAATTTGGCTTCTCACTGAGTGAAATCAAAAGCATTCTGGTACTACTAGACAACCCTCAAAATTGCGAAGTCGACTCCGACGAAATTATTGACCTCAAGGTTAAAGACATAGAAGCAAAGATAGAAGAGCTTACTAAAATTAAGGCGATGCTGCTAGCTGTCAAAGGGCCTATCAAACAAAACAACTGTGACGATATTATGACTGCACTTAGGACCGAAAAATAACCTGACCCTTTTTAAAAAAAGACCTTTGACATTGGACTTACCTCCAAGCTTTATAATCAAATCAAAGAGACTAAACTTTGGAGGCCCTCATGACTACAACCCTTTATTATTTCACCGGCACAGGCAATTCGCTCCTAGTCGCACAAAAACTGGCGGCGCAACTGGAAAATGTAACACTAAAACCCCTTAACCCCAGTTTAACCGATGTTGAAGCGCCCCTATCTGAGACCATTGGATTTGTCTACCCAGTCTATTTCACCGCCATGCCAGATTTGGTAAAACGAGCGATTGAGCAGATTGACCTGAGTCGCGCAAAGTACCTATTTGCAGTAACTACCAGTGGTGGTATGCCGGGAAATGCCTTGGCTGACCTAGATACCCTGCTGCAAGCCCAAAATAAAAAACTTTCCTATGGTTACAATATCAATATGCCTGACAATAGCATCATGCTTCGCACACCAGACTCAGAAGCGGAACAGTATCTAGCGCAAGTCGATGAAAAAACTGCCAACATTGCCCTAGAAATAAAAAAAGGCCTATCCGTAGATAAGCCTTATAAACCAACTATAAAAGCCAGCCTGACGACTGCTGTCACCAAACTTGCCGTCAAGCACATTTACCACGCTGAGCGGACTAAAGCTGACATGAGCCGCTGTAATGGCTGTCAGAGCTGCATAAAACTCTGTCCTGTTGGAAACATTCGCATGGAAGCTGACCAAATCGTCTTCGATGGTCACTGCGACATGTGCTTTGCCTGCATCAACTGGTGTCCTAAACAAGCTATTCAATTTGGTCGTATTGATACGACTAAGAAGCCGCAGTATAGATGTCCGAGTGTGACCATGAAGGATGTTATTGAATCTAGATAAGCAAACAAAAGCACTCTGTCCGTTTTAAGCATGAAGAAAGTTTATCATTTATGGTCACGGGTATATTTACTAGAAGAAAACTCTGGAAAGAGGTGCCCATATGTTAGATATGCATACCATGCTCATTATGAACTTCATTTATAATTTCTTAATTGGCAGCATAATTTTGTTTCTTCATTTTTCAACACCTAACAGAAGAGGCTTTGATTTTATTGGCCTAGGTTTATTGCTAATTAGCTTTGGAAGCCTGCTCATTGCTTTTAGGGAACGCTTAGATCCGTTTACATCTGTAATTGTTGCAAATTCATTAGTAGCCATTGGGTTGATATCCGCTACCCGTGGCATGCGAGAATTCTGGCGAAAACCAAAAAAAATGATTCTTTATGATTTAGTCGTTTCGCTTGTTTTGATTATATTATTATATTGGTGGACGTATATTCGTCCCGATGTTAACACGCGTATAATTCTCATGATGGTGATATTCAACATTTCACTTGGCGAGCTCGTCTATCTGCTTCTCAATGAAACGGAACCTTCTTTTAAAAAAGTAAATCTCATTCTAAGTCTATCTTTTATACTTGCCATATTCGTCAATATGGCTCGACTTGTCTGGGCTCTACTGGGTTCACCTATGCTTAATTTTATGCAAGCTGGCGATATGCATATCATAGGCTCTGGTATATTTCAATTAGTCTGCATAAACATTGCACTTTGTATCTTCTGGACCACCAATCTCCTAATGCATAAAGAATTAGAAGATCAAGCATTAACAGATGGATTGACTGGATTATATAATCACTCTGCATGGACCGAACTTGGTCGTAAAGAGTTTGAATGTCAACAGTGCTACAGTCAGCCTCTTGCAATTGTCATGTGTGATATTGATAATTTTAAGCGCATCAACGATCAGTATGGTCACCAAGCTGGAGACGCAGTCATCAAGCAAATTGCTCAAATCCTTGAAACACATGTGCGCTCAACTGACCTTGTCGCGCGTTATGGTGGTGAAGAGTTTTCACTTACCCTTCGCGTCAACGATAATCAAAGCCTCTATGATGTACTTGAGAAATTGAGAGCTTACATTGCTTCACTTGAGATTCAATATGATAACAACATCATTAAAAGTACAATTAGTATAGGTGGGATACTGATTACCCACCCTATCCTCTCACAAGTTGAAGCAATCCGAATTGCTGACAAAGCCCTCTATTATGCAAAGAACCACGGCAAAAATCAGGTCATTTTATTTGATGATGACTGTAAAAATGTAACACCCCAATAGCCTTATAGTGCTGATAAAAGACAAAGTGTAACATCATCCTCAATCAGGTTGCTAACAGTTAAATACTTAAAGTAGTGACATACCTGTTCCCAAGGCTCTTCTGCTTCAATAATCTTCTTAAGTAATTCAATTGCTAAGTCAAGATCTGGGTCTATGGCTTCTGCCATACCATCCGTAAACAGCATAACTGACGCAACATCCGAACTGTCACATGATTTTGCTTTATACTTTAAACCTTCAGAAATTCCAAGTAACGGCATTTCTGAAGGTTTTCGCTCTATTTCACCACTCACATACTTTATTAAATAATCAGGATGCCCTGCATTAATAACTTCCAGTTTGTTATTCACCATATCCCATCTTCCAAAAATATCACTTAAATAGTTTTGTAACGCTTGATTGTCTTTATTGAAGTTGCATAAAACCCTATTAATTTCTTCTAAAGTCTCATTAAGAGATAAATACATAACCGCTTCTCTATAAATCGTAGAAATTACAAGTCCTAACATAGAACTGGCAAAACCATGCCCCATAATGTCAATCAGACAAAAGCTGTATACCCCAGGTTTGGTTTCACGGAAAATGACTAGGTCTCCACCAATTCGATTATACGCTTTCGTTAAGAAATCAAAACGTAAATGGTGATTAGTAAAGGACTCAGGCTTAAAAGCCTGAACAACACTAATTGCGCCATTCATTTCTTTGTCTATGCTTTCGTTGAGCATTTGCTCTCGCGTAATATCCTTTGAAATTTTAAGGTATCTGTCAATATACCCATCTCTATTTCTAAGGGGTGTAATTGTGGCATCTTCATAAATTAGTTCACCACTCTTGTTTTTATTGATAAAAATGCCACTCCACACCTCGCCACGCTC
>JBGSUZ010000556.1:0-6775 GCA_041753235.1 Acidaminobacteraceae bacterium | reverse complement strand
AAGGGTATAAACAATATATGTTTACGGTTGACTAAAGTTGTTTAGGGAAGGAGAAGAAACGTGAAAAAATTAATCAGATATGAAGCTATTTTTCTCGTATTCGTTTTACTATTCAACTTATTAATACCCCAGATGTCATTTTCAGCATTAAGTGAACCTAGTTTGACCTTCAATCCACCGACACTGTCCGTGGTTAAAACAACGCCACGGGAAGTTCAAACCGATGTGTATGCAAATACGAATCTCATGATAACCTTCAATCAAATGATCGAAAAAGGGCCAGGCATTGGCTCTATTTTACTTGAAAGCACAGACAAAACAGCCGTTTCTGTGACCAGCAGTGTTTGGGGAGATACTCTGACAATTGACCCTCAAAGTTTATTGAGTGGCACAGCTTACACCTTAACGGTTCCTGCTGATGCTGTTCGCGGCATAAACGGCGTGTTAATGACTTCAGAATATAAGCTCAACTTTGTAACGCGGTTTGTGGTTACTGGGACCTATCCTGTCCACAAAGCGGAGAATGTAAAAATAAACTCGCCTATTACGGTAGCGTTCAGTAATGAGATTGAAGCTGGCCCTGAATCAGGACGCATTAGCATTTATCCTGTAGACACCCCTCAAAATGCGATGCCGTTAACCGCTATCCAAATTACAAAATTAGAAAACAGCAATCAATCATTGATGACCATCATTTGCCAAGATATGTTTCAGCCATTTACAAATTACCGCGTTGTTCTTCCGCACAGCAGTGTGAAAGATAAAACCGGTCATTTGTTGGAATCGGATTACACCTTTGAATTTAAAACACAGCAAGTTTTACGACCGCAGGTACTTGTAGCAGACCCTTCGGAAGGGGCTAAAAATGTCAGTATCAATTCGAGTGTCTCTATCACGTACAGTTGTGAGCTTAAGGAAGGGACTAAATTTGAAAGCATAGAGCTTATTGCCACTAAATCCAACACCCGAATTGAATCAATTTTAGAAATTGATTCGAATCAATTGACGATTACGCCGCTGAATGCATTGAATTATGGGACCGCGTATCATATCAGCATACCGGAAGGCGCTGTAGTAAACCTTTATCGCAATGATTTGAAGAATATGGCGCTTAATTATGAGTTCGTGACCGCCGGGCCAATACTTTCGAGTGTTTATCCGCGTGATGGCAGCACCTATAACCATATAGACGTAGCGCCTGCGTTTCGCTTTGACCAACCGATTGTTGGCTTGCAATTGGAAGACATCAGCCTTAGCAAATTGACCGGTGAACCAGTCGAAATGAAGTGTGTCATTGATTCGGACACGCTGGTTTTGGTGCCATCTTCGCTGCTAGACGTTAATACTACTTATGTTGTTGAAGTGCCGGAAGGTGTCGTCATGGCAAAGGACGGCACTCTGAATAACGCTCATCAAATTAAGTTTACCACTGGCACAAACTTGGGTGGGACACGACTGGATGGCAAATTAATTGGAAGTAATCCTTTTGTGCGACAAGGTGTATATCCTATATCGGGAAATATGACACTATTCTGGTTGAATGTTTATGCCGATCGATTTCTATGGGATTTTGGGGATGGCAAAACAGGTGTCAGCGATTACACAACTGACCATATTTACAAAGAGGCCGGGCTATATGATGTTATTCTGACTTACAGAGTGCCAAAAAGTCCTGTGCTAAATCTCTATTACACCGCAAGGCAATCGATAGAGGTCAAGCAGGCACGTCCAGTATTTAACGCTGAGACTGCGATTATAAAAATTGAGCCAAGTACGGCTTATGTGCTTGCGGGTAATTCAGCAACGTTTAAACTTAACCTCAGTGATGGATTAGCGCTGGTGAATAATCAAAAAATTGAAATATATGCCAATTGGGCCGCTATGGAAGAAAAAGGGCTTCCGGCTAAATTATATGGCAACTTAGTAGTCAATGGGAGTGGTGATACAAGTTTTTCAGTGTCCTTACCAATGGGTACACTTGAAGGGAATTCTTTGATTTTCAAGTTATTTATAGATGGTAAGCTAAAAGGCACCTGTAGATTAGTCTGTACTGTGGATTATAAATCGACAGTGTATGGTTATGCGTATTTAAAACTCAGCAATAGGAACGAACCAGTTCCTGAAGGGACTGTTGTATCGATTGACAATTGGGCAAGTCGCACAGTCCCTGACAAAGAGGGTAAATTTGAGTTCAAAAATTTAAAGGCTGGCAATCATGACATACGCGTTAGCGTACCTTACTGGCGTGATGTAATTGGAAGAGTTAGGGTAGACGATTGGGGAACTGCTTCTGTGTATATTATGGTTGACAAACTTGAACAGAATGCGCCTTGGCCGAAGCTGAACCGTGTAACTTCTAAATACACAGACTCTCAGGCTAACGAAGCGGTTTATTTTCTCAAAGAAGCATGGAAACCGTCGAGTATTGAATTTTTTATGGATATCGAGTGGAATTACCATGCACCAGGGAATCTGGTCTTTTATATCAACTCTAAGGATGGTAAAAAAGCGGAAATAACAGGCTATAGGAATCAACAAACTGGCGGCTATAGACTTTGGTTAAGTGAATGCCCGACAGGTCGAATTTGGGCTTATGCGGTTTCAGCAGATGGAAGCCGAAGTGTAACGATTGATCTGAAGGCGCAGGTTGTCAGCGTAAACGAACTGCCGGGAAACTTGAAACTTACCAACGAACAACTGGCGCTGATTTCATTTGATGCCGAAAAAGTTCAATATACAATACCGGTCACCATGAACCTGCCGACTTTTTTGACGCCTGTTATCACTGAAATTCCTGTTATATCTGGTAATTCGACCAAACTGGCGGGTGGTGTAACAAACGGATGTATGATAGTGAGTTCAAGAGGCGTTATTGTGGCTGTTCCAGAAGATCCGGGATTGAGTGTTGAAGAAATGGAGGAAATCATTCAATATGAAGTATACGCTAAAACAGCTTATAAGGGTGCTGTTGTTGTAAAGAATAAGCTAAGTAAATCAAAAAAGAGCAATGGTAAGGCTCAGTTTGGGATGGTACTGCTGCAGTTCTCACGTAGTGTACTGGATCAATATTACTTTGACAGACATTCAGACAGTTGGCAACAGAATTATGGCATGAGCAATTACATCACGGATATTGAAGGTTACTATACGCGTTCGGCGATGCCGTTTAAGGATAAAAATACGCAAAAAGCATTTAAGAAATACGGTGCCAGTATGGATATGACCGTTACCGTAATGGCTAAAATGAATGACATCCATGAAATTGAAATGGTGGAAGGCAAGCTTGTGCCTACGGGTGGGCGAATGGTTTTACAAATTCCAAAGGCTGAAATTGCTGGCGGTGTCAGCGCACTCTATGGTGCTGCGTCAGGTCAGTTATATGTATCAGTTATTGGTGATTCAGCAGTGGCGTGGAATTTGCCAAATGGGCCAACACAGTATTACTTTGACCTGATCGGGGGTGCAAGAGTTTCGTTGGCCTACGGTGCGTGGGAGAAAGACTGGCCTTTTCTCAGATATAGATGGGGAAGACCGTTTAGTGTTAGTGGGGGTAATTCCTACTTTGCGCTAGAGGATCTAGAACTCTTAAACGATGGCACAATAAGCACAGAACAGCCAGCAGTAACTATTGCAAAACGGGATTATCTTAAAGACAGGTCTGTTTGGAATCCGCTGCAGGAGAAGGTCATTGCGTCAAAAGAACGGCTATTATTGGCTTCATCGTCAGAATACTTTGAAGGATTTTCAGAGTCAACAAGTGAGAATGGGACGTTTGTGACACTCCAGCGCAGCATTTTCCCAGAATCGGCACAGAACGTCATAGTGACTGGGAATACGGCATCCATGCTTGTACTCCTAGATAATCCTGCCCATAATGCACTGAATAGAACGCAGCTCTATCTCTCAACCTTAGAGGGTACCAATTGGTCAAAACCCGTAGCGGTAACACCGGAAGATGCAACGGGAGATTTTAACCCAGTGTTAGCGCAAATGAACGCAGATACACTTTCAGCGGCGTGGATTAATCTTAAGCCAGGAATAGACGAAAACAGCAGCCCTGGTGAAATGATGTCAAACACGGAAATTGCAGTTCGTGACTATCATATGAGTTCCAAGCAGTGGAGTGCTGTCAAAAAGCTTGCTTATCAGGACAATGGCGTTAACCTCATGCCGGTTATGGCAGGCGATAATGGCAAAGGTCTTCTTGTCTGGGTGGTAAGTCAATCGTCTGCGGAAGCGACGCCGACAGGCAAACAGAGCATCGTTTTTTCACGCTACAATGGCACAGAGTGGAGTCAGCCAGAAGCTGCTTGTACAGACCTGAGCGGCGTGGTTTATTCAGCACTTGCCTATAACAGCGACGGTACTTGTATTTATATTTTTTCGAACAGTGAAGGCAGTGAGCCGGGCGTAGCGGATCAAATATATGTCATGAAATATGACGGTGCCCAGTGGCATCAACCAGTTGCACTGACAAATAACGAGGTAGAAAACTCTAATCCTCAAGCTGTATATGTGAACGGAAAGCCTTTTATTGCTTGGTGGTCTGGCGGTAAGATCGCTTACTGCGACGACTTGGACACAATGACCGTTAAGACCGTAGAAAACAGCGAAGTCATAAGCCAGGACTTCTCACTGGCATTTGAGAAGCAATCTCAATCCTTGATGCTGGTTGGCGCAGGCACCTCAGATACTGGGCGCGATTTGTACACCCTGCCATACGACACGGCACGCGGCATTTGGGGCGGTGTGCGCAAATTAGCTACTGAAGGAGCAATGCTGCGCAATTCCAGTACGGCGATTACAGTCGATCAACGACTGATTACCGTTTATAACCGGGATAATTTGGTTCAGACGATGGCTGAAACTGGAGAAACCTATAAAACTGTTGGTAATTCAGACTTATGTGCGTTAAATGTAGCGCTGGCTCATCAATTGACAGTTCCGTTTGAAGAACTGAGCGTTTTGCAAGGCAATGGCAAACCGGGTAGTTTCGCAACCCTTCAAGCAAAAGTCGTTAATACTGGATACTATACGGAAGATAAGATCACCGTCGGGTTTTATGACGGCGATCCTCAAAATGGCGGGAAAACCATCGGCTCTGTGAAAATTGGCAAGCCGCTTGTGCCTGATCAATCCGAGATTGTCAAAATCGACTGGGTTGTGCCTAATGACGGCAAAGCTCATCAGGTCTACGTGGTTGCAGATCCAGAACACATGGTGGCAATGACTGATAGAAGCAAGGCGAAGACTTCTTTTGCGGCGGTTAGGCCGGATATGACCGTACAACTGAGTTATGAGCAGTTAAATGGTAATCGTTATGCCGTTAAAGCTCATTTGGTCAATACTGGTGAAATTGACATTTCAGACGCTAACTTAGTCCTGAGCAGCCTCAATAAGCAAACGGGGGACATGGATGTTTTTTCTGATAGCAGCTTTGACTTGAAAGCCAGCCAGTCAATAGATATGACAACCTTATGGGAGCCAGCTGCCGAGTATGTTCATCAGAATATAAACTTGCCAAGTCGAAACGAAGCCCTGCTCACAGGTGAAGTTGAAATGCCAAGAGCGGTACAGGCGTACTCAACCGCACAATTGTTTAAAACGATGACGATACCGGTCAATTTGCTCAAGATAACCGGTGTGCCTTGCTATGACAAGATTCCAGTAGACGCAGCGCTGAACTTAGAATTTAGCGACTTGATTACAAAAGGCATCGGAGAGGTACAACTGACAGACGGCAACGGTACGCCAATTTCCATAGCCGTTGGGATCGATAAAAATCAGCTCATCGTTACACCAAATCGACCTTTGAACTATGAAACAACCTATCAATTGACCGTAGCCGCAAACGCAGCCATAGGGCAGTGGGACAACGGCCTTTCTGAAGCATATACACAGACCTTTACGACTGAAAGTTTGGCGCCGGAACCAATGATAAATGCACTAAACGGTGTGCCAGTGTCTGGCACAATCAGCATACCTTACAGTCGTGCCATTCTTGCAGGAACGGGAATCAAAAACCTTATACTGGAAGGTGGCGGTCATACGATTGTATTGAGTTCTGTGGAAGTGTCCAAAAATATACTAACCATCGGCTACAACGGCTTAGCCTATGGCACGAACTATAGTCTGAAGATACCTGAAGGTGCAATAACCGGTGAACAGGGCATGCCAATCGGTGCGCATACCATTGCTCTTCAAACCTTGCGACCAATAGCAGCAACACCAATCGCCAGTCCGTCTAACGGCAGTCGTGTGCCGGTAAATTCAAAGATTATCTTATATTCGCCAGACACCCAAGCGACGATTTACTATACAACGGACGGCAGCGATCCTACTACAGAGAGCCTAAGTGGCACTGAGGTGTCTGTATCGGGTCTTGAAGGGGAGTCGTTTGTCATTAAGGCCATAGCTGTGAGGGACAGTTATGAGGATAGCAATATTGGCACATTTACCTATACAGTCTGGAATGAGACCACAAAGGACTCTGATCGAGAAACGCGCCAAACAGAAGCCCAGCCATCTCTTGCAAATGGACTGAATTTAGAAAAGGTGAGCACGGTTGAGGTGAATCCAGAAAAAGGCGGCACCTTCAAACTGAATGAAGCTGTATCGCTAACCAAACCACCTGGCGCAATTCAAGGGAAAGACAATATCAAGGCACAGGTGCAAATCGTGCCTGCACCAAAAACGGCTCAAGTGGGATTTAAACTTTTAGGACAAGTGTATCAAATTACAATCGAAGGACACGCGCACTATACGTTCAACAAGC
>JBGSUZ010000555.1:0-5127 GCA_041753235.1 Acidaminobacteraceae bacterium | reverse complement strand
TCGTTGCCCTCGCTTTCAGAAAAAGCTCTAAGGGCTTTGCGTTCCTCGGTGTCGTCAGTGACTTCAGAGAAGTCCATTTCGTAAAGCAAGGAATTAATATAAAGACCCGTGCCACCCACAACAATGCTAATTTTACCACGTTTGTGAATGTCTTCAATAGCCGCTTCTGCAAGGCGTTTAAAGTCCGCCGCGCTAAAAGGCTCTCTTGGGTCTACAAAGTCTAGTAAGTGATGCGGTATGCCTTCACGTTCTTCTATAGAAGGCTTCGCACTGCCAATGTCCATGTGTTTATAAATCTGCATGGAGTCCGCAGATATGATTTCCCCACCAAGTCGCTTAGCGAGCTCAATGGAGGTTTTGGTTTTCCCGACAGCGGTAGGCCCGCCAATCAGAATGACTTTCGGTTTATTCAATGGGTCACGTCCTCTTAAACATTTTTTCGAATTCAGATTGAGTAATAGTTACAATAATAGGCCGTCCGTGGGGACACGTGTATGGGTCTTCAAGTTTCTTTAGGTCTTGAATAAGTCGCTTGACTTCAAAGGCGTCCATCACGTCATTGGCTTTAATAGCCGCCTTACAAGCCGCCTTAATGATTCGGTCTTTCCATATTTCCTCAGAAGAAAGTTTCAACCTGCTAATACCGTCAGCCAATTCTTTAAAGAATGACTCAGTACCCGGTGTATGGAAGGCCAGTGGCACTTCGCGAATCACAATTTCTTGGTCACCAAAAGCCTCGTAGACAAAGCCGACCTCAGCCATCTTGTCTTTTTCTGCCATGAGCTGTGTCCATTCGCTATGGTTGAAGCTCATTAGTATTGGTTTGGCAAGAATCTGCCTGACAATCTGCTGGTTTGTAAAATCCGCCTTGAAACGCTCATATAAAATCTTCTCATGTCCTGCGTGCTGGTCGACTACGTATAACTGACCCTCCTTTTGAAACATCAAATAAGACTGGAACACTTGCCCGATGTAGATCAAATCATCATAGAGGCCTTCTGAGCTCTTTATGAAAGTTGTCTGTTCAACGACAGATTCTTCTTTGAGAACATCTTTCGCAAGGTCCGCCATTTTTAAATGTGACAAAATGGCGGGGTCAAAGGCTTTACGTTCCTCTTGGTGTGGCGTATTAACGGTAGCCACAGGTTGATAAGGACTTGGTTTAGTCGCCGTTGTGTAAATTGGCGTAGTCGCCTTCGTTTCAGGTGAATCTGTTTGACGGGCTTCTTTGTAAAGCTGTTGTCCCGTATGTTGTTCTATCGGCTCAGGCACTATAGGTTGTTTGATAGGTGGTTCAGTTTGCGGGGCCACTTTGCTAGGCTGATGCGTATATTTAATGCTCGCTATCTCTGGAATTTGGTCCAAACTTCGAATCGCCTGCCTCAAACTCGCCATGAGCCAGTCTTTAAGGGCCCCTTCGTGATGGAATTTAACCTCTGTTTTAGCAGGGTGAATATTCACATCCACCTCGTCCGGTGCAACTTCGAGGTGCAAAATCGCACAAGGGAAACGCCCAATAGGCAGTTGTCCTAAATAAGCCCCCGTAACCGCATCTAACATCATGCGACTTTTAATGTACCTTTGATTCACAAAGAAAATTTGATGACTTCTATTACCTCGCGTAAAGCTGAGCTTAGACACATAGCCCGTCAGCTTCCAGTTGTTATGCGTAATGGACACAGGCATTAGGTTCTTAGCCAGTTCCTTTTCTAAAACAGCAAATATAACTTTGTAAGGGTCTTTATCCCCCGGCGTTTTAAACACGTTTTTCTGATCCACCACGTAGGTAAAGCTAATTTCTGGGTGTGACAGGGAGAGCCGAATCATTAAATCGCTTATAGCTCCTGTTTCCGCAGCCGTAGACTTCATGAATTTTAGTCTAGCCGGTGTATTAAAAAACAGTTCCTTCACAACGATGGTGGTGCCGTTTTGAGCACCCGTTGGCGTATTTTCAACCACACGCCCACCGGAGAGCTTAATCAGCTGCCCTGTATCACTCACAGCTTGCTTAGAAGTCATTTCCACATGACTGACCGCCGCTATACTCGCGAGGGCCTCACCCCGAAACCCGAGGGTCGTAAGGGCATAAATGTCCTCAATGTGCGTAACTTTGCTAGTCGCATGCCGTTCAAACGCTATCACTAACTGTTCGGGCGCTATGCCCCTGCCATTGTCCGTAATACGAATCAGCTTTTTGCCGCCGCTTTGAATTTCAACGTATATTTTATCCGACCCTGCATCTATGGCGTTTTCGACAAGCTCTTTCACCACAGCTGCCGGACGTTCAACGACCTCACCCGCCGCTATTTTATTCGCAACGAGCGGATCGAGTATCGCAATATTTGACATACTTATTTTCCTCCTGAGACCGATTTGGCCTTAGTCATGAGTTCGTAGAGGCAGTTCATAGCTGCCATTGGAGTCATGTCCATCACGTTGAGCTGTGAAAGTTCCTTGACCAGTTGCTCAGAGGCACTAGAGCCAAAGAAGCTGAGCTGTTCTCTGAGTAAGTCAGCTTCTTTATCTGCTAAAGGCTGCTCAGGCTCTGTCGTTAAACCCTCTTTAAGTGCGTTCATGTTGTTATTGATGTCATTGGCTTCTAATTTCTTTAAAATGTCCTTTGCACGGTCGATAACTTCATTAGGCAGTCCGGCAATTTTAGCAACTTGAATACCATAACTCTGACTAGCGCCGCCGCGAATGATTTTTCTGAGGAAGATAATATCGTCTCCTACTTCCTTAACGGCTATACAGTAGTTCTTCACGCCGTGGAAGCGACCTTCAAGTTCGGTCAGCTCATGGTAATGGGTGGCAAATAAGGTCTTAGCCCCTATGCCGTCCCGCTTAGACAAATACTCCACCACAGACCAAGCAATACTCAGGCCATCGTAAGTACTTGTACCTCTACCTATTTCGTCTAGGATAATCAGTGACTTAGAAGTCGCGTTGTTTAATATGTTTGCCAGTTCGTTCATCTCTACCATGAAGGTACTTTGACCTTGAGATAAGTCATCCGAAGCGCCTACCCGTGTAAAGATTCGGTCAACCATACTGACCGTAGCAGCTTCTGCTGGAACAAAGGAACCTATTTGCGCCATTAAAGTGATTAACGCCACCTGTCTAAGATAAGTCGACTTACCAGCCATGTTAGGGCCAGTAATAATATAGAACTGACGTTCGTCTTGGTCTAAATAGGTATCGTTTGGCACAAACTGTCCCGGATCCATAATCCGCTCAACAACTGGGTGACGCCCTTCTTTAATGTCGAGCAGGCATTCGTCCTTTACGACGGGTTTGCAGTAACCGTGCTGAAAAGCTACTTCTGCAAAAGCGTAGAGTACATCTATGCTCGCAATCGCTTCGGCAGTAGACTTGAGTCTTTGAACCTGTTTGAGCAAAGTCTCTTTGAGTTCTTGGAACAGTTGGTATTCAAGGGCCATCATTTTTTCTTCTGCGCCCAGTACCTTTTCCTCAAGGCTCTTTAACTCTGGCGTAATATAGCGCTCGTTGTTGGCAAGGGTCTGTTTGCGAATATAGTCTTCAGGCACATTTTTCGAATTGGCACGAGTGACTTCAATAAAGTAGCCAAAGACCTTGTTAAACCCGATTTTAAGCGTTTTAATGCCTGTACGTTCTCTTTCACGTTCCTCTACTGCAAGGAGCCAGTTCTTACCGTTTGTTAGAACCTCTCTATAGACTTTTAAGTCTTCATGGCAGTCTTCTTTAAATATGCCACCTTCTTTAACGGCTATAGGCGGTTCTTCCACAAGGGACTGGTCAATGAGGTCAAAGACATCGGTTAAGAGGTCTAATTGGTCTGCGAGCTGGTCAACAAGCGCTAGGTCTTGGCGACTGAGTAGGACTTTTAGGTCAGGTAGCAGTGCAATAGAATTTTTAAGGGAAACTAAGTCTCGTGGATTAATGTTGCCGTATACGAGTTTAGAAGCCAGTCGCTCTAGGTCGTAGATTTGTCTGAGAATGACTTTGAGCTCTTCTCTGAGGAACATATCGGCGTGGAAGCATTCTACCGCGTCAAGGCGCTGCTGGATCTTCTCGGGGTCAATGAGGGGCTGTTCTATCCACTGGCGAATTTTACGACCGCCCATTGCGGTGCAAGTTTTGTCGAGGACGCCGAGCAGAGAACCTTTCTTACCTTTTTCACGCATGGTTTCTACAAGTTCTAAATTGCGGCGGGTGAAGCGGTCAATCATCATGTAGCTGTTTTGGTTGTAATGTTCTATGCGGTCAAAGTGCTTAAGTGGCACTTTTTGTGTTTCTTCAATGTAGGCAAGCAGTGCCCCTACTGCGGCGGTCTGTTCTTCCTGTGGGACAAGGCCAAGGCTTTCTACGGAAAAGACACCGAAGATTCGCTTAATGACTGAAAGTGCTGAGTCAGACTTGAAACTGGCTTCATGGTAGACACTCAGGGTATACTGGCTGCTAAGCGATTTATACAGCCACGGCAGCTGCTTTTCTAAGTTCTTATCGACAATAATCTCACTCGGGTCGATTTTTTGAATCTCTTCAAGGAGCCTGTAGGAGTCAACCTGTGGGTCAAACAGCGTGCTCTTGAATTCACCAGTGGTAATGTCAGCAAAGGCGATGGCGTGATACTTATTTTTAAAGAATGCTAAAATGTAGTTATTCTTCTTTTCGTCTAAAAGACTTGGGTCAATAACCGTACCCGGTGTAACGATACGCACGACTTCACGTTTCACAATGCCCTTAGCGGTTGCGGG
Source organism: Acidaminobacteraceae bacterium (assembly GCA_041753235.1). GTDB lineage: Bacteria > Bacillota > Clostridia > Peptostreptococcales > Acidaminobacteraceae > JBGSUZ01. The sequence continues at coordinate 388 of JBGSUZ010000555.1, read as the reverse complement.
GTCTTCAACCTGTTCGCAAATAGCCACTTTGTAGCCCTTTTCCACTAATCGGCCTAAGTAAAGGTCTCCTGCATGGTGAGGCACGCCACAAAGGGGTGCGCGTTCTTCAAGACCACAGTTACGTCCCGTTAGTGTTAGCTCTAACTCTCTGGCAACGGTCACCGCGTCTTCGAAAAACATTTCGTAGAAGTCGCCTAGGCGGTAAAACAGGATATAATCCTTATATTGATTCTTTATTTCAAAGTATTGTTTCATCATGGGGGTAAGTTTTTCGTAGTTCATGGTGCCTCCTGTTGTGAAATGGTTATGGATTTTTCTATTTTAAGTGTCACTTATATTATAGAGATACCTTATTATTATAGCATAGTGTTTGGGCATAAAAAACACA
>JBGSUZ010000554.1:0-2039 GCA_041753235.1 Acidaminobacteraceae bacterium | reverse complement strand
GTTTATTCTTCTGGAACTTCAAAGCACCTACTTATGCTCGCTATGCCAGTAGTAGTGGTTGGGATACTCGTGTTCTTTGTCAAAAAAACTGCCAAAGATATGATTAAAACAGGCAAACTATTTGAAAAAGCCATTACCTATGAATTTACAAAGGAGTTTATAGGTTACACTGCTGAAAATGGCAGCGGGAGTTTTCGCTGGAGTGACTTCTACAAATTTAAGGAAACTAATCATAGCTTTTTACTGTACTCATCCAAGCAACAGGCGCTCATATTACCAAAAAGGTTTATGGATGAGGTGCAAGTACAGCCTGCTATCAGAACACTTTGTGAAGAAAGTAGCGTTGGTCTAGAAACGCATAAACCTTGGAAGCTTTTTGCTGTAGGTGCTACAATAATGGGCGCTTCAATATTTGTTATGATTGGAATCTTAGTAATGGGTGTACTTTAAACAAGGACATTAATGGAAGACACAGAAAGAAGGTATTAAGATGATACAGTCAAATGAAATTAAGGCTTACTTAGAGCAGTTCAGCAGTGAAAATGATTTTTCAGGTGTGGTACATATAAGTCAAGGAGATCAAGTTCTCATTAGTTACACAAGCGGACTCGCCCATAGAGGTTTTGAGGTTCCGAATACACCAAATACAAAATTTGATACCGCGTCCATTACAAAGACGTTTACAGCAGTTGCAATTTTCCAATTGGCAGAACAAGGACTAATCAAGCTTGACGACTATCTGACAGACTATTTAGATCTTGGTGAAACGTCGCTTTCAAAAGAGATTAAGTTACATCATTTACTCACCCATAGTTCTGGCATAGGGGACGACGCGGACGAGGAAGCCGGTGAAAGTTACGAAGACCTCTGGATAGACAAGCCTAATTATAGTGTTAGAGAATTAAAAGACTTCTTACCACAGTTCATTCATAGAGAGCGAAATTTTGAACCAGGCGATGACTGTCGCTATAATAACTGTGCCTATATATTACTGGGCCTAGTTATAGAAAAAGTCAGTGGTATGAATTACCGTGACTATATTCAAACCCACATATTTGACAAAGCAGACATGAAAAACAGCGGTTTCTTCTCTATGGACCACGTGGTACCAAACGTCGCAGAAGGCTATGCAGGCATTTATGACGATGACGACGAACTACTAGGCTATAAAAAGAACATTTATAGTTACCCACCAGTAGGGGGTACAGATGGCGGTGCTTTTGCAACAGCACCTGACTTAGATCGGTTTATGAAAGCATTAACACAAGGGCACATACTCTCAAAAGCATGGGTTGAAAAACTAGTTTCACCTCAAATGGATATTGATGAGAACGAAGTACGCAGCTTCCACTATGCCCATGGCTTTGAGGTTACAAAACGCATTCGGGACAACCAAGTTCTTTGCATTCATAAGGATGGTTCAAACCCAGGTGTCGCATGCGATTTAAAATACTACCCAGAATCCAATACAACCGTTGCAGTACTGTCAAACTCAGATAACTGCGATGTATGGAGAATGGCTTTTGAAATTTCTAAGCATTTAGGCATAGAATTAGAATAATAGGAGGAACCTTCGTGAAAATAGTGACCTTAATAGAGAACACCAGCTTATCTAAAGACTATCATCATCAACATGGCTTATCTCTTTATATTGAAAGCGGACAGCATAAGATTCTTTTCGATACTGGTAGTGATGGAAAGTTTATAGAAAATGCAAAAAAACTTCAGGTTGATTTGACTAAAGTAGATACTGTGGTGATTTCTCATGGTCACTATGATCACGGTGGCGGCTTAAAAGCTTTCGTCGAAATAAATGACAAAGCTCAGATTTATATAGGTGTTGGCGCCTATGAACCCCACGTCACAAAACTTCTCAAGATTTTTAAATACAATATTGGTATTGAACCACTTGCAAATGCAGCAAATCGAGGAGGTCTTTGCCCGAAACCACGACGTAAAAAAACTGATGCAGGACTATAAACCTAAGCCGTGGCAAACTTGAAAGATTGCGTATCTTTATCCAACCTCCTGCCTTACCC
>JBGSUZ010000553.1:0-10722 GCA_041753235.1 Acidaminobacteraceae bacterium | reverse complement strand
AGCCCCGGGATGTTCATTCCGCCTGTTACCTTACCCATTGCTTTACTTGATGCTTCGTCTGCTGCACGCATTGCCTCATTAACAGCAATCATGATCAAGTCTTGAAGCATTTCAATATCTTCTGGGTCAACTACCGAAGGTTTCAAGGTAATTTCTACAATTTCCTTTTTACCATTCGCTTTTACATATACCGCACCACCACCGGCACTGGCGTCATACATTTGTTGTTCAAGATTTTCCTGCATCTTTTGCATGTCTTTCTGCATCTTTTGAACCTGTTTCATCATGCTGTTCATATTGAGGCCACCGCCACCTGGCATCATTGGTTTTCTTCCTTTAGACATATTCGTTCCTCCTATGGATTTTCATTATTATATTATAGCACACTCTGTCTATTCAATAACCTCTAATTGAGAGGCATGGGGACCTAATAGCTTTTTCAAGGCCTCCAACGAATTCTCGTCTTCATCAGTCTTGGACTTTTTTACTGAAAAGGCCTCTAAAAAATCAAACTGCGCTCTTACCGAATAGCCTGTTACGGCAAAGATTGCCCGTTCTACCTCACTTCGATTATCTTCTTTCTGTATTGCATTAAGGTGAAACCCAAATATCTCAGGGTAGCCTATTTGTACGATTTTCCCGCTCGCACCTACAAAAGTCCCCTCAACTAACAATGCGCCTACACTGGCTTTTTTATTTTTTGTCAGATAAGCAATGATTTCCTGCCACTTACTTTGAATCACAGAAGCATCTGCATCGCCTTCTACTGCTGCTACGAGTGGCTCCGGCATTGTTTTTTCGGCCTCTGCCGCTTGCTGCTCTCGTTTTGGCACAGTCGTTCTGACTTCAGATTTTGGCATAGCTGTTCTAGCTGGTGTTGTTGTCACAGCCGGTTTTACGGCTTGTACCGGTACCGCAACTGGGGTCGTTATGCCCTGAGCCAATTTGACCAAGGTCATTTCCATTAAAATACGCGTATTGCCCGACCACTTCATCTGTTGGTCTAATTCAATCAACTGGCTTAAATCACGAAGGATTCGACTTAGTCCTAAGTGCTTCGCCTGTCGGTCTAAAATTTCCAACATCGCCGTATTTTTAACCACCTTATCTGACGGCCCTGCCGAAGCAACCATCATTAAGTCTCTATAGTAATCTACCATATCTTTTACAAATTGATTGAGGTTCTTGCCATTTAAAATCAGCTGCTGAACACTCTCAAAGAGTTCTAAATAGTTGCCCGCTTCTATTTGATCTACCAAAGCAGCAATAACTTCTGCTTGAACCAATCCTAGCGCTCTGACAATCACGTCTCCTGTTAAATTGGTTTCACCACTAGACAAACATTGATCTAACATACTAAGCGAATCTCGAACCGCGCCATCTGATTTTTTGATAATCATCTCTATCGCTTCTGGTTCCCATTTGACCTCATTCGCATCACAGATGAAGGTCAACCTCTCCATGAGCGCTTCTCCACCAACTCGCTTAAAATCAAAACGCTGACAGCGTGAGAGAATAGTCGCTGGAAGTTTGTGTGGTTCAGTTGTCGCCAATATAAAGACCACATAACTTGGCGGTTCTTCCAACGTCTTTAGTAAGGCGTTGAAGGCACCTGTCGAAAGCATGTGTACCTCGTCAATAATGTAAACTTTATACTTGGAACGCGAAGGTGGGTATTTAACATTTTCTCTTAGTTCCCGTATGTCATCGACGCCATTATTAGAAGCTGCATCGATTTCAACGACATCCATCAAAGATTCGTCGAGTATGCCAAGGCAAATTTCACATTGATTGCAGGGATTGCTGTCTACTGGTGCTAGACAATTAATGGCTCTTGAAAATATTTTAGCGGTTGAAGTCTTTCCTGTGCCGCGCGTGCCTGAAAACAGATACGCATGTCCGATATTGCCTGTTTTTACTTGGTTTTTAATCGCATGAATGAGGTCTGGTTGTCCCACGACCTCTTCAAAGACCTTTGGACGCCATTTGCGATACAATGCAGTGTAAGTTGACATAGGGGTTTCCTTTCTAGATCTCTTCGTTGATTATTTGCAGTAGTTTCTCGCTGTCTTCTCTATATATGGCTAATACTGCGTCAGCAGCCTCTGGGTGGAACTGACCGCCTCTGTGCTTCTCTATCTCCCTCATCGCTACCGCTAAAGGCTTAGCATCCGAATAGGAGCGTGTGCTGCTCATCGCGTCTATTGCATCTGCTACACCAATGATTCCTGCTGCTAATGGTAATTCCTCAATACAAATATCCACCGGATACCCCTTGAGGTCGTAGCGTTTATGATGCAATAAAATCCCATCTATAATAGGCTGACTTAGTTTAATCGGTGCTGTTATTTTAAATCCAATTGCCGGGTGTTGTTGAATGGCCTGATACTCTTCTTCGCTAAGCATGCCGCGCTTTGTCAGGATTTCATCAAAAATGCCTATTTTGCCGATGTCGTGTAAGATGCCCGATATTTCAATTTCTTCTACAAATTCTTCGGAATGCGCCAATTTTTCAGCTATCAATTTAGCAAATTTGGATACCCGATAGGAGTGGCCCTCTGTATACGCATCTTTAGCTTCTACTGCTGTTGCCAGCACTCTAATCGTATTCAGATATTCTTCTTTAAGTTTCTTATATAACTGTGCTTTATCGATTGCGACTGCAGATTGATTGGCAATGATTTTAAGTACTTTAAGGTCTGAGTCACTAAATGTCCGCGAGGAAGCGATTCCAAAGAATCCAATTATTTTATGGTCAAATTTAAGCGGCAAAAGAACATACTCCTGAATAGCTTCATAAACCGCTTCATTGCTGACTGAAAAGTAGTCTTGAAAAACACTGCTTCTAATCAACTTTTGACTCTCTAATTGAGCAATAAATCGCTCACTTTCTACCGTTAAGCGGATACTGCCAATCTGCGGTGCATAGGAGCCACCTATGTTTGCTATCTCTGCTTTGCCTTCCGTTATCAGTCCAATTAGGCACAAATCCGGATGTAGAAGCTGTTCAATTTTTTTGACAATCTCATTAGAGAGTTCATCCAGTAATATATTGTTAGCTAAAACCCAGCTTATTTGTCCTGCAATTTCCATTTCTTTATTCCGACGAAGGGTCATATGGTGAATCATCCAATCGTCAGTAATCGTTCTGGCAAATCCTTGGATACTTTTTAGGGTCATGTCCTCAAAAATTCGCTTTGTATTCATTAACATAAAGGCTTTTTCGTCTGTCCCTTTTTTTGAAAAATAAACACTGATATTTTCTAAATCTACATACTGCATTTGATCCATCAACAATTCAACGGAATCGCCATTTTCTAATTCAGATACAAATTGCTGAATTGGCTGCTCTATAAACTCGCTGGCTTCATAGCCCAATTTCTCTAATACGGACTGATTAACAAAGGTGATTATTCCCTCCGCGTCCATTGTCCATATTAATTCGCCTATGTTGTTGATTAAAGCTTCTTGCTTACTTTTTGATACTTCTAACTGTGTCATCGCTTCACTCAAGTGTTCATAGGCCATTTGAAGTTCGCCATTTAGCTCAATCAACTGCTTATTCTTCTCTCCAATAACCTCGCCAGAATCAATCATTTTTTTATAGTTTGAAGTTTCAATTTCTGCCAAATGGTTAAACGATTCATAGATTTGTCCAAACTCGTCCTGTTGTTCTACCAGTATCCGGCTTTCAATATGTCCATTTAAAATGTCTTCAACAGCCTGTTTAAGTTTTTGAATCGGATAGTTAATTTTACGGGCAAGAAATAAGGAGGTGAAAATGCCTATTAATCCCGCTATCATTACCTTGATAAAAAACTCGGTCTGGTATTTTTGAATTTGCTTGACGGCACTGGTATAATCCCGATAAGCAGCCACATGAATGTTCATAATGTCATTGCCTTCGTATATACCCATAAACTCCTGATCGCCAGAAGAAACGGTAGTGAACGCATCCCTATTATAATAGGCATTGTAAGGGTCTAGCGCGGTCTGCTTATTCTGAGAAAATAGCGTGCGCTCATTCACAAAGATAGTGTAGGAAACAAATTGATCGTCTAAAGCTTTTTCCACCGCACCAATCAATTCTCTCAAATGAACTTCTTCTTTAATATAGTAATTTTTCCCCGTGCTTAGTTCTTGATCTTTAAAATAAAAGTAAATCAGTGTCCGATCATCTGCTATGCGCTCACTGGTATTAAAATTGATTACTTTGGTCAGCGATTGCCGCCCTTCAGTATGGTTCTGCTGATTTTGTTTCTCCAGTAATACCTCTAACTGCTCATAAGCCTTGCTGCCCTCACGAATAATTTCGTAATAGCGGCCATTGCGTATGCCCGTATTTTCCTGAGCTTTATCCGATAGAAAATGAAGTTTGCCATCCGAGATTGCATTGAGTTTGCGACTTTCCAACCAGAGTACCAATTTCTGCAAATCATTTGAAAATGCATAGTAGTAACTGTGCTCATAGGCTTCTTTTCTCTGATCCGACAAATCATCATAGGCATATATTCCAAATAGAAAAATAGGGGCCATAGAGAAAAAGATCATTACCAGAGCCAAACGCTTTCTAAATGAAGTCATTAAAGGATTCTTCATGCCCACGCCCCTTAAATTTCAGATATTTGTATGACCCGTTCTCGATTGTCCCGAATCAATTCCCATAATGCAGACAACACTTCTGGACAATACAACGTTTCCTTGTATATTTCCAGTTGACTCATTACCGTTTCCAACTCCCAGTCGTCATGCATTCTTGCCTCAATTAATTCTGAGTCAAAAGCATCTGCTAGTCCGATAATTCTTGCAAACAACGGTAACCGTTCCAATTTCAACGTTTCCGGATAGCCTGACAAATCGTAATTCTTATGATGCAAGTATATTCCATCTACAATTTGTTCATTTAGACCAATGGGTTCTATGATACGTCTCCCAATTTCCACATGGTCCCGCATCATCGCTGCTTCATCTTCGTTCATTAAATCTTCATGATTCAGTATATCATCTGCAATACCTAGTTTGCCAATATCATGAAGTAGTCCAGAAATATAAATATCATCCAAATCTTTTTGACTTAGATAAAATCGCTCTGCTATCAACCTTGAAAACTCTGCCACACGCTTTGTATGATTTTTGTAGTTGAAGACCTTCTCTTCTAAAGCATTGGATAAAGCCTCAATTGTCATTAGGTAGTTATTTCTCAACCGTTCAAACAAGGTTGCTTTTTCTATCGCCGTTGATGCATTTTCAGAAAGCGACTTCAACAATTTTATCTTGTCTGCCTCAAGCGGCGTTTTGGCTATAACGGTTAATACACCAAACCGATTTTCTCGGTTACATAGAGGGAAATAATATACTGCTCCAACTTCCTCGAGTAGTGCTTCCAAATACGGATCATCATAAATAAGATCTGCCGGTTCTTTTAGACTTATTATGCGTTCTTCCCTTAATGCCATACCCATATGACTCTCTAATGATGGGTCTTCAGGGTAAATCTTATTGACTGCCTGCCCTGAATAAGCCGCCATTCTAAGCAGATTTGTCTCCGGTTCCAACATTCTAACGCTGACACCTGAAACATTTAGCAAATTACTGATGCGATCTGTAATCAACTGAAGAATACTATTAAGATCTTCTTTCATCGTTAACAGACGGCTTATATCATTCATAATCATCATTTCTCGATTTTTTTGATAATACTGATGGTATAATTGCTTCTCTGCCGTTACGTCTCTCGCTATAAATTGGATTGAATTGGGTGCTTGTTTGAAATAAATTACGGTTGTATTCACCAGTAAATCGAGGTGTTTATGCGCCGCTTTATAGTCTAACCTAAGCTCTAAATCAAAAAAGTCGCGTTTTGAAAAGAAGCCAATGCCATCAAACTGATCCGATTCACGAATATCACCAATAAAATCTTTCAAATACAATTCTGGCACTAATGACGCTTCAAAACCCAATGCTTTATAAAACATATCATTTGCATAGGTCACTTTACCCTCTAAATCTACAATCCATATCATTTCTTCTATATTATTGATGAGGTTCTGATATATTTTTTCTGATTGCTTTAAGTCTGAGTTAGCACTGTACAGCTCAGAAAGTGAATTTCTAAACTCCTCATTTTTGTTTTCCAAAATAAGGTTTGCGTCTTTCATATTTTCATTCATTTGATTGATTTGCTTAATATTATCATTAATATGCACATCTAAGCGCTTAAACAGACTTACAATCTCCCATAAATCTGAATCCATCATTTCCTGGGAAATATATGCTTGGTCATCTTGCTCAGTAAGATTTTTTATACTTTCTGAAAGTGCTCGAATTGGTGCCGCTAAAAGTTTTGAAAGATACCATAATACCACTAAGATGCCAATAAAACCTGCACTTATGGCTATCCAAAAATCATAGTTGTAGTTAATTAACTCTGTCAAATATCTATCGTTGTATAAATAGACATTCATACTTGCCTTCATACTGCTAAGTTCAATATGAATGCGTTCGTTCTTATTCTCTAAGTTTCTGTAAATGCTCGTAACATCGGTATTCCCTTTTGATTTAACGCCATTTTTAGAAAAATCTCCATAATAGAGAACTTTATCAGATTGGTCCGTAATAAATACAGCCTCGATCATGTCATAAGAATTCAACTGAATTCTATCAAATAAATCAACTAAAGGTAAATCCGCACCAAGAACGCCAATAAAATTACCTTCTTGGTCAAGAACTTTAACAGATAGTGTCACTACATAGGTATTTGTTATGGAATCTATATAAGGCATGGACACGTAAAAATCTCTTACCTTCGCCCCTTTATACCAAAGACGTTCCCGACCATCCACTCGTGGTATTTGGCCTCCCGAAATAACATTTAGACCTTTTTCAGATGTATAATAAACATTTGAAAATGAAACTTCCTGCTTTTCAAATACATCTACAAATGTTTTTAACGATGTACTGAGCGCCCCATCAGATGCCACTTTCGACATCATGTCCGCATAGTTTTTAATAATGCTCTCTTGAATGCTAAACCAGTCATTAACTAAATTAACCTGAGCCTTTAAATTGGTTTCAACAACTTCTTTTTTGTAGTGAGCCGTGTAGTCTGAGACGTCCATCGAAAAGATGAAGCCAATCCATAAAACCTGTGCCAAAACGGTAATGGTCAAATAAATCATGATTTTATGCCTAAAGCCATAACGCAACACCGACTCACGCTCCTCTCCACTCAAGTACATTCATAGCACTATTATATGATAGCGGCAATAAAAAAGCTACTTGCACAGAAATTCAGATACAAAAAAGACTGTACACTATCTGTCTCAGAAAGGCTAGGCACCCTCGCGGCACATGAAAAGATTCGCTTACCGCTGCTTCCTTCCGGACCTGACGGGGTTCACAATTTTCCATTGCGCAAGACCTTAGTCTTCTGAGACAGATACTATACAGTCTCAATTATTAATTTGGCGGAGAGAGCGGGACTCGAACCCGCGGAACCTTGCGGTCTTACACGCTTTCCAGGCGTGCCCCTTAGCCAACTCGGACATCTCTCCACTATGCTATTTTTTTCTAAGTCCTTTAAAAAACTGTTTAATCAACTGTGAACATTCTGCTTCCAGTACGCCTGACTGAACCTTTACTTGATGATTCAATCTCGTATCTTCAGCAAAATTATAAAGCGATCCAAATGCCCCAGATTTTATATCTTTAGCACCGTAAACCAAGTTAATAATACGTGATTGATAAATTGCGCCACCACACATAATGCAAGGCTCAAGCGTCACATATAAATCGCAGTCAATGAGTCGCCACCCATTCAAGTTTTTACAGGCATCTTCAATTGCCAGAATTTCCGCATGGGCTATTGCACGTTTTGCTGTTTCTCTCTGATTATGACCTCGTCCAACTATTTCACCATATCGAACTACTACTGCTCCGATCGGCACTTCGCCAATTGCGTAAGCTTTTTGTGCCTCCAAGATAGCTTCTTTCATGAAGCGTTCATGTTGATCCATTTGATAGCAATTCTCCCTATTAAAACAGTTAACTGGCGCACCCGAAAGGAATTGAACCTTCGACCTACCGCTTAGGAGGCGGTTGCTCTATCCTGCTGAGCTACGAGTGCAAAGTCTTCAAAATCCTCTTATTATGTTAATGAATATCAGCCGCTTTGTCAATAGCAATATGAGAAAAGACAAGCTTCCTACCGTTTCTTATTGCTTAAGCGGCTCAAAGTAAATTTCTACACGTCTATTTTTTTCTATTTCCTGCCAACTGCCATCTTTATTTACGGGTTCGCTACACCCTTTGTTCACAATGTCAATACGCCCGGGCACAATCCCTTGGCTTATTAAATAAGCTTCTACCATTTCTGCACGATTTTGTGCCAAGCTAGTCCAAAATTCTGTGACCTTGAAATCGGGGTAACCATTATAATGACCATCGATGACAATTCGAGCATCTTTAAACCGATTTGCCATATCAATTACCTTATCCAACTTCACATAATAGGAGGAATCCAGCTCATATGCATCAGGCATAAAATATATAAGTTCTCGTTCTGTTTCCAATAATTTATTCTTATCAACAATACTCAATCCTTGCTTTTCAGTGCTGCCTTCACTGCTAGGTGTATTTTCAACGTCACCTTCAGTCAGTGCGCTCTCTTGTTGCTCTACACTTGACAGACTGTCAGTTTGTGGGGTTTTAGAAACTCGTAAGTCCTTGATCACAAACCCTATTAAAACTAACAGAATTATTCCGAAGGCACCAAACACAACATTGCCTCTTTTAGTGATGCGGTATCTTCCAATAATCATATAAGCTCACCTTCAAAAAAATTATTTTTTTGGTTTGATGAAATCAACAATGTTAATAATTCTTTGAATTTCATATTCAATTGATGTATTTTGATCATCTTGGAATTTTCTTCGAATTTCATTGATGTTTTTAAGCTCTTCAATACGCTCTTCAAGTTCTTTGATACTGAGTTCGTTCTTTTTTAGAATATCTTCTGTTGTGTTAACCGTATTTTCTAATACTGTATTTAATGAATCGATTCTCTGAAATGCATCAGTTAACAGTTCTTCAATACTAATACTAGAAACACCCAAAATATTTAACAAAGATGTGCGCTTAATATCCACTGGTAAATTTTCAGGTAAGGTTTTTAAAAAGATATCTGCAATAAAAATAGAGCGTTTGGTGTCGCCAGACAATCTCGCATTGCGATAGATATCTTCAATGGAAAGCATTTTGTTTTTTTCGTAAGCACCAATCAGCACATTGAGTTTGTCCTCTATTTCTAAAGAAGACTCTTCCACAGCTGCCGATTGTTCTACGAATGGTTGTTGAACACTTTCTTGTTCTTCATATACTGGCTCAGAATCATATGAAGGTTCTCCCGCTGCTTCAATCTCTTCACTTATTTCCTGTTCCTTCAGCATCGCTTCAAACTCATCGCTGACCTCCTGGTCATTTGGATTAAGGAAAAAATCTTCTGCGCTGCTTTCTGTACTTTCTGTGGTCTCTTCTACGGCTTCAACTAAGCCAAGCTTTTCAAAAATAGATTTTTTCGAAGTCACTGTTTAAACCCTCCTAATTGTTTGCCTCCAATTTTACTCCTGGAGACTTTTGATGAATCCTTCCATCGCTTCAATTCTCTTTTTATTTTTAGTAATCATTTCTTTATATGCCTTTAGCTGCTCTTCTTTTTGACTAAGCAGTTGTTGCTTCATATTGATTTGATTGGTGAGAAATTCGCAAACCAATTCTAGATCATTTAGGTTGTCTTTTTTTGCTTTGACAACCTTATGAGACATATCTGCCATTCGGCTATACTTTTCTTGAAGCTTTTGCTGGTAGGCTTCTATCAATTCCGGGTTAAGACTGTCATCCTTAATCACACCATTTTCAATCAACGAGCGCTTGATTAAATCAAAAGCTTCTTCATCCAAATAGGTAATGCTCTTAACTTTTTTAACATGTCCTTTTAGATCTTTTTTGAATAGCTCCATTTTCTTATAAACAGTTACCTTACTGACGCCAAGTTGATTCGCTACTTCTATGACTTTAAACAAATCTTAACCTCCTCTCTGAAGCATTATGCAAGCAATTAACTGAATGATCAGTGAGGCTTGTCTTATTTTTTAAAGAATTTAAACCGATTACTCTTATCATCATATTCCTCTGCACTGGTATCCGCTTTTTCTAAAATACTGTGCTTGACGATTAGTTGTACTTTTCTTTCTAAATCTTCTAACCAACGCACATCATCTTTCATGATTTCATGATAGTGTTTGATGGCGTCATCTTTTCGGCGAATTTCACTGTCCAAACTCAAAATTTTATTTCGCATTTGAGTTAATTGCGTCCGCAACTGCTTTAACAATTCATCCTGTTGGTCAGCTTCTTCATCCTCAATTTGAATTTCTTTAAGCCACTGCCCTATCAAATCATCCGACGCTTCAATGTCTTCTAGCTGTTCAGAAGGATCCTCTAGTTCATCGCTAACCTTTTTGCTAGCCTTTAAATTGTCTTTACTCGCAGCAAACAAATCTCTTTGTTCACTCGTTTCCACTTCTTGCTCTTCGTATTCCTCTGATAAAGGTTCAGTTGTGTCAACCGTTTTTTCCGTCACTATCGCAGATTCCACAGGAGGCACTTTAACAGTTTCTGAAGTTTCAGAGTCACTCTTTAGCATTTGCCTGAGTAAACTGAGAC
>JBGSUZ010000552.1:0-4445 GCA_041753235.1 Acidaminobacteraceae bacterium | reverse complement strand
AGTATTTACAATGCGCTGCAACTGGGCAACCAATTGATAGCCAACCATGATAAAGATGGTCAGGACAATTTGGAAACCAGATAAAATATCTTTGAGTTTCTCGCCATCGTAGAACTTGAGCACTAGACCGTATAAAAGATAGGACAGTGCAACGCAGATCAGGTTTGAAAGCACTATGGCTATGAGCATGAATGGCACAATAGACCACATGCCCTTAACAATAAACGGTACAACGGTAAAGCCGTACAGCGTCCCTGAAGTACAGAGCATATTAAGCGTTGCCACAGTGGTTTTAGCAGCAGAGATAGTCCTTGTGTCGATGGGTTTAGTCGTTAGGATGGTGTAATCCTTGGTGTCTAGAATTAACACGGGAAAGCTAGTGACAATCGCTAGAAACTGCATGACAAAGCAAACGGTGAAAATGACACTCAGCATCGTGGTTGGTGCTTCTAAAATAAAGCCATAGAACATAATAAACAATGAGGTTACTAAATAGGAAATGGCTTTAGCCCAAGAAAAGAAACCCACATCTTTCAAGGGTTTATCTACTTTTTTCTTGTTTTTAGCTTTGTTCATTGCCTGTGCCTGTTCCGTGCGGCCTAGAATTTTAGACTTAAGTTCAACAATTTCAATCATCTGATCGAAGTCGACCCCTAGTTTTTCATAAATAGGGCGAAGTGGATATAAGTACAATAATTTTTTCTTTTTAGCTATTTTTAGAGGCTCTGCGGTTATAGACTCACTCATACTAGGCCTCCTGATTCATAGCAGAAATCATTTCAGCGGCTAACTGGGCGTGGTTATTGAATCCAGTCAGTTGGTTGAATAGGACCTCAAGATTGAGTGCTGCGCTGTTGGCCTGCAAGGTTTCGAAGTCCCCATCGGCAACGACACAGCCATCGTTAAGAATCAAAATACGGTCACTGATTTTTTCAACGACTTCCATGACGTGAGAGGAATAAAAAATAGTCTTCCCACTTTTAGCAAGGCCTGCCATTACCTCTTTAATGACCATAGCCGAATTGGCATCTAGTCCGCTGAGAGGCTCGTCTAAAAATACAATTTCTGGGTCGTGGAGTAGACTTGAGATGATCATTAGCTTCTGACGCATCCCTTTGGAATAAGTGGCAATGCGGCTTGGTAGGGCTTCTTCTATGCCGACAATCTGTGACATCTGCTTCATGCGCAGTTTTGCTGTTTCTTCGGGGACACCGTAGATACGGGCAAGAAACATCAAATATTCCTCACCAGATAATACCTCGTAGAGGTCGGAAACCTCGGGCACATAGCCGATGCGCTGTTTATAGTCTATTCCTTGGGTTCTAAGGTCTTTGCCAAATATTTCAACAGTGCCCTCATAGTCTTCAATGATGCCCAGTAAAATTTTCACGGTGGTTGATTTGCCTGCGCCATTTGGACCTATGTAACCAATAATCTGCCCAGGATAAATATCTAAGTCTATTCCTTTTAGCACTTCTTTAAGGCCATAGGATTTTTTGAGGTTTTTAATGCGAATGGCAGGTGTTTGCTGATTCATGATAAGTAACCCCTCTCACGATAATAAATTTATTATTTAACAGTCTATGGTGTCATTTTATCTAAGACATATTAAAAAAAGCTTAAAGTTCTAAGGCAGTTACATGAAAAAAGCCCCATTGAAGGGGCTTGATTGGTAAAACTAATAATGGAAGCGGTTAATTTCGCCTTCCAGTTTTTCTGCCATTTGTCTAAGCGACAGGGTTCGGCTTTGAAGGTCGCGAACCATTTGCTTTTGGTCGTCCATGGTTGCAGATACTTCTTCGGCGGAAGCAGCACTTTCTTCTGTAACCGCTGAAATATTTTGAACGGCGAAGATAACAGTATCTTTATTGTTATTGATATTATTGACCCGACTGACAATATCATTTAAGTGACTAAAGGTGTCGTTAAGCGCTGAATCTATGGCGTCAAAGGCTTCATGTGCGGTATGCACATTACCTGCCGCTGTAGAAACTGAGTGAATTGAAGTGGTCATGTTGGTCTTTGTCGAACTGATTTCATCAACTATTTCTGCAATAATATTTTCGATTTGATGGGTAGAAGTAGAGGTTTGTTCTGCTAATTTTCTAATCTCATCAGCAACAACGGCAAAACCTCTGCCATGCTCTCCAGCTCTGGCAGCTTCTATAGAAGCATTCAGTGCCAGCAAGTTCGTTTGTTCGGCAATGCTTTGGATAGCACTGACAATAGAACTGATTCTAGAGGATTTTTCAGACAATCGATTAACATTGCCTTCTAAGTCATCCGTGACCCGTTCAACCAACTTAAACTCTGTATTGAGGGCACGAACTTGTTCAGAACCATGACGACTCTTCTCATTAGCCACTTTGGTAAGCTCCTGAAGCTGACTGGAATTCTCAACAGTGCGTTCAATTTCTTGAGAAAGCAAATGCAATTTTTCTGTACTCTCCTGTGCATCTTCAGCTTGGCTTTGTGCGCCAAGTGCGGTTTCAGATACAGCAGAGGCAACTGCGAGAATACTTTCGCTGACAGAAGCCGAAATTTCGCTTAGGTGGAGGCTGGATTCACTAAGGGTCTGTGAATCGTGATGGAGCATGCCAATCAATTCCCGCAGGGTTCGACGAAGTTCTGCAACGGACTGGCCTATTAAACCAGTTTCATCCTTATAGCGAAGCACATCGTCAAAAGAAGGGTCGTCAGCGATGTTTAACTTAGCCGTTTCGTTGACCAGTTGCGTAATTCTTACAATAGGTTTGGTAATACTTGTACTCGTGATGATAGAAGCGATTATGCCTAAAATGGCTATTGCTACAGAAATACCAGCAGTGAGAATTATTTTCGAAATAACGGCTTTAACACCAGCGGCAGAGCGCTCTGCAATAACTTTGTCAATGTCGTCAATATAGTTGCCAGTACCAATAATCCAGCCGTAGTCATTGTCTAATTGAACATAGGCGCGTTTAGGGAGTGCTTCCGTTTCACCCTTCTTAGGATAGTAGTATTCTGAGAAACCAGCGCCGTCTTTTTTGACGAGGTCTATAAAATCTTGAATAATCATTTTGCCATTGGCGTCTTTTAAGTCGATGCGGCTCGTACCTTCTACAGCAGCATCACCAAGAAGAACTATAGTCATGCCGTCAAGGCCGTAGACGAAGAAATAGCCGCCTTCTCCATACTTAGCGTTACGAATGACATCTGCCGCGACTAGCTTGCCTTCTTCGGGCGTGAGTATGCCAGCAGTGACTTGGTTCTTGACCCCTTGAATCTGAGTCGTTACAGATTCGGTGGCGTATTTAATCATGTTGTCGTAGCCTGTGAGCATTTCTTCTTTAAGCACCTTCATATGGTTCGTGTTGCTGGCGTAGAGCTGCCAAGCACTGAATCCACCTACGATGAGGGTGGCAAGGAGAATACTGACTGTGGTTAGTAGTATGATTTTTGTTTTAATGTGTTTCATAAACATCCCTCCAATGGACCCTGAAATTTTCGTAGTCAGTGTCTATATGTATTTTAGTGCTTAGTTTTTACCCAAATTAACTGACAAATAACTTAGCAAAAAATAACAGTCCCTTGCTGAACAGAATGTCAGAAGGGACTGAGGGTGTTAAATGAAATGTATTAACTTGAAAGTATCAAGCAAAATTATTTTTTATTGCAGCCAAGGACTTCCACGAGTTTGTGCTTGACCATGCCTTTAATCGCATCGCGACCAACCCCAAGGTATTTTCTTGGGTCGAATTCGCTTGGATTTTCAGCTAAGTATTTGCGAATAGCACCTGTCATAGCAAGGCGTAAATCTGTGTCTATGTTGATTTTACAAACACCCATAGTCGCTGCTTTTCTGAGCATGTCTTCAGGCACACCTTTAGCGCCAGGGATGTCCCCACCAAAGTCGTTGCACATTTGAACGAACTCTTGAACCACGCTGGAAGCACCGTGAAGCACGATAGGGAAGTCAGGCAACAACTGAGAAATAGTCGCTAAACGGTCAAAGTCGAGTTTAGCTTCGCCTTTGAACTTGTAAGCGCCATGAGATGTACCAATGGCAATAGCCAAAGAATCTACACCCGTACGTTTAACAAAGTCTACCGCTTGTTGTGGGTCAGTGTAGGTAGCGTCTTCTGCTTTAACATTGACTTCATCTTCAACGCCAGCGAGTTTGCCAAGTTCTGCTTCTACCACAACACCGTGGGCGTGAGCATACTCAACAACTTGTTTTGTAACAGCAATATTTTCTTCGTAAGGCAGGTGAGAACCATCGAACATAACAGACGTAAAGCCGTCGTCGATACACTGCTTACAAATTTCAAACGTGTCACCGTGGTCAAGGTGAAGGGCAATATCTAAACCTGAGTCGATAACCGCCGCTTCGACGAGTTTTTTTAGGTACGCAGGCTTAGCGTATTTTCTAGCGCCAGCAGAAACTTGAAGAATGAGTGGTGCAT
>JBGSUZ010000551.1:0-14072 GCA_041753235.1 Acidaminobacteraceae bacterium | reverse complement strand
CAGCTCCCATGTCATATCAATCACCTAAATAGTCACCAAACTCAATTTAGCAATTCATGTCTTTCCACAATTCCATCGGCCTTTATTTTAAGCTTAATCAAGTCATCATACTGATTTCGTCTACATTCCGCAAAGGTGCTTGAATCTAATTTTGTTTTTGAAACATATGCCTGAAATCTGCATCCACCTCTGCAATAAGGCATATACGTACAATGAATACATTTTTCAGATGTCATTAATTTCATTTTGTCTTGAATAAGATCTTTAACATTATTACAAGTTTCATTTAAGTTGCTGTAAATAGAACCTACTTTAAATGTCTCAATGCCTGCTGCGGCGTTGCACTTGAATAAATTACCCTCTGGAACTAGCACATATTGGTGCTCATTTTCAAATGTACATCTATGTCCTATTTCAATATCTACAATAAATCCATGTTCTTTCGAGTCGTAATAAATCTCAGATATTTCTTGTACAAGGTTTTTTTTAGGAGCAGTTTGGTCCTTCACTGTATATGAAACGGAGTCTATAACCGGTGCAAGGACGACTTCAACTCTATTTTTAGGTAGCTTTTGGGATAATTCCTTTAGCCAAATAGTTATGCTATCCACATTAGATTCATCTACATTCACTCTCAACAACAGTGATATAGGACCATTTTTGGTATATTGCGCCATTTTCACAATGGTATCGATTACTTGTTGATATGAAGAACTGCCATTTTTAAATGGTCTCCTGATATCGTGAACTTCTTTTGGCCCGTCCACTGTTATCTCTACACATGTTAAATTATATGCTAACAGAGACTTCATTTTTTCTTCATCCCAAATCGACCCATTCGTTACTAGTTGTGTGAACATGCCGATATTGTATCTTTCTGATATACCTCGTATAATTTCACAAGTTTCTTTAATGCCACAGTAGTTTAGGAGTGGTTCACCGCCAAAGAAACAAACACCTATCTGTTTTAAGTTTGGATATTGAGAAAGGTAAGTTTCAATCCAACGACCAAGTTCATTAACCGTATCACTTTTTAGCATTTTCGGATTGTCAAACATGCCATTTTGATAACAGTAAACACATTGAAAATTACATGCTTCGGTTGTTAAAACGACAAGTCTGAGTGTGTCACTCTTTAAATTGTCATAAAACTTTGTAGCTACTTTCGTCTCATCAATACCCTCTTTTACAATGATTAGTTTTTCTGCAAGGGTTTTATGAAGAATTGTTTCTCGACCATTAATGGCATCTTCAAAATCTGCTTTTTTTACCCGTACTGTTTCTCTCGTCAATGTGCTATGAAGTATCAGATCATCTGCACACTCATAAACTAATGTATATATAGATTTTTTATACGCCATAATATCCCCCTAAACAACATTCTCAGTATTAGCACCTGTACCAAGATCATCTATGCTTTTTTTAGCGAGTTTATACAGCACTGTTGTCATAAGAACAAAGCAAATGAGAATCTCTATTCCTCCTATAACCGATATGACCAACGCAGGAGATGATAAGTCAGCAAGCATTCCCCCAATTATATACGAGACAATTGCAGCAGGATCTCTAATTACTCCAACTAATCCAAAAACCTTTCCCATATGCTTTTGTTCTGCCGATTCTTGAATCATAGTAAAGAGGTACACTTGAAATAAAGTGGCGACAACTCCCCAAACAGTGAATAATACTGTTGAAACATAAAAATTTGGGAATCTTCCAATTCCAATTAGACAAATGCCGTCAAATACCGTCATAAGCATTAGAGCTTTCAGTCGATTCACATTCTGCGCAAATTTCCCATTAACATATGTTCCTAAAATGCCTCCAATTCCAACAAGTACAAAAATTATTGAAAACTCTAAATCACTCTGCTTCGAAAGCTTATTTATTGCCTCTTGAATCACTACAGCACTTGATTCGTTAGCTGTGGATAGTGCTGCTTTTAAACTCTCCATCTCCACTAAATGAAGCGATTGTTTCGTATAAGACACTATCATTGGATCAACCATGCTAACCATAAGACTTATTGTAAAGATAAACACTAATGCAAATTTGAGAACATGATTTTGGATACAGTAATTAGCGCCTTCTTTTATATTGCTTATCATCTCTTTTGGTCTTAGAGGCTCTTTATTCGATGCTACTTTCTGCACCTTAATTAAAAGCAATAATACGCCAGATATCAGAAACGTTGCACCGTCCACCACAAAAGCGATTTTTGCCCCTAAAAATCCTACGATTGCACCACCGGCTGCAAATCCCACTAAAGTTACAATAGACATAAGCACTGAATTTAAACTATTTGCAAGCATTAAATCGTCTTTTTCTACTAGCGTAGGATAAAATGCCTGTCTTGTTGGAAAGCTAATTGCATTGAAACTCGAAATAAGAATAGATAAAATAAATATCTGATACAATTGACCACAGAACGGAATCATAACAACTAACAATGCCCTTGCTATATCACAAAATATAAGCAGTCTTTTTTTGTCATATTTATCCGCTACAACGCCTGCAAAAGGCATAATTAAGAACTTGGGTATCGCATTGCAAATCATGAATAAACTGACATCAAGCGCTCTACCCGTCAGCGCAAATACATATAACATAATCGCAATAAAATTAATCTTATCACCAAAGCTTGAAATAATTCTTCCAGTAAAGAAATGTTTAAAATTTGAGTTTTTTAGCAGTTTGTCGTATTTCCCCATTTTGCCCTCCGAAGTATTAAAATCACTTAAAGCACAGATTCCATGATTAATAGATTTGACTCCATGCGGTGTGTGTATGCCTCAATGATTGTTTCTGAATCCATATTGCCATTCTCAATATCATCAAGAATTCCCAACGCTAAATCTGATGTTAACAGTCTGATCTCTTTATAAATGCTTTCAACTTTTTCAACTGTTTTCTTTGTATCCGGACTTCTATCTAGAAGCTTTTTTTGCAGATTAAAAACTATCTTGTCAATTCTTTCAGCAGCTAAAGTATCTTGAATAAAAACCCTCTGGTATATATCATATACAGTTTTTACTTTATCGCTTTTATATTTCCAATTAATCTCACCTAATTTATTTTCTTCGCAACCGTCTTTCTTCATAAGCGTATAACCTGGTGTACCCCTTCTAAGCTTCATATAATTTAATGGGATAATATTAGGCTTATAATTATCGAACATTCTTATCATTTTAATATCTGATCTTAAAGTATCAATCGTTGTAAAAGGATTAAAAGATATCATTCCAAAATCAATTGCTAAATTTAGTTTTTTTAGCACTGCAACAGCATTTTGTGATTTTTCAACAGTTGTAGCTTTTTTCATAAGCGTAAGTATCTCACTGTTACTAGATTCAATTCCCAAACTAACCATTCTAAGACCTGCTTTTTTTAGCAGTAAAAATAGGTTTTCCTCCACTACAATAGCATTACAGGTAATAAAAAACACAATATTCAATTGTCGCTCAATAATCAATTGTGCAATAGTTTTTGCCCGTTCTTTGCCGTAAGATGTAGATGGTATAAAATCATCATCAATAAATATAAAGCGTCTTGCATTGTTTTCTTTATAGAGCTTTTCAATTTCGTCTACAACAGACTCTGGTGATCTGCCTCTCCATCTTGGCGCATTTGAGATTTCATAAAAAGATTGTATTGAACAATACATACAGTTACCATAGCAACCTCTACTCGTAGAAATATACACGTTATAATCCGAATCACATGAACTTCCAAGGTTTGGTCTATAAGGAATTGGAATTTGATCTATGTCACAACACTTTTCGAGTGCATTCCTAACAATTATTCCTTCTTTAAGGTAGCTAAGACTGCCTACATTTCTCCATTCTTCATGCTTTGAGATATGCCTTGCCAGATTTAAGAAAGGTATTTCACCCTCACACCGGATGACACTATCTACATAGCCATCTTTTAAAACCTCTTGATCATAAAAAGTAGGATAATACCCACCAAAGCATATATGGCCTTTGTAGTGGGATTTTCTTAGCGAAGTCGCGAACGCCTTAGCATGCGCTGAAGTATCGTTGATTACAGAAACACCTACTATAATTGGGTTCTCACAATTAATTTTTTCAATAGCTCTGCTTACACTCGAGATATCATTGGCAATATTGATTATTTCAATATCAAAACCATCCTCCATTAATGTTGAAGCGATATACCCAAGACCGATATGATCAAAGTTATTATTTAATGAACCCGACAAAGGATAAACCAATATGATCTTCTTCATCTAATTCTCTCCATTTTTATTTATATGCCAACAGAGTGGATAAGCATTTAGGAAATCCCCGGTCAAATTAAATGTAGTTATAGGACATCCAATACACGCACTTTCGCACTGTGAGCAGTTGTTATTGCTAAGTTTTTTGAAATTTCTTAGGGCTATCAGCAAAGGATGTTTCTCCCATATTTCCATTAAAGTCATATCCTCAAGATTGCTTAATACAAACCCTGGACCACACATTTTAACAACGCCGCCCTTTTTGATGTATAATCTTGATAAAAAAGTACTGCAGCCATTTGTGAGACAAAACGGCGTTATCTTTGAGTTTTCAGTATCGAGCCCTTCTCTGGCAGCCAGTTCAAGTGTAATTGTTTTCACCGTCTCTAGGTCTGGAAATTGGCTTATTTCACCGTCTCCTGTTATAACGAATGGTTCAATACCTGACCAAATTATGCCATTTTCTACTACCCACTGATGAAAATTCAGCACATCATCTACATTATCAGTCATGATTGACGCACCAATAGCGATTAAATTATGCTCACCTTCATTTGAGAAACCTGCATTTTTTAGATGTATCACAGATTGTTTCATCTCATCAAACAAATCTCCGTGTAATTTTTTTCCATTTTCATTGTTATTAGTCATTATTCCTATAGCTATATTCAAAGGATACTTAGCCAATTCCATAGCAGTTGCACTATCAATGAGCGAACCATTTGTGACCAGACAGACTTCTTTAAATCCTTTTGAAGTAGAATAGTCAATCATCTGCATGATATTTTTGTTCAGAAGCGGTTCTCCACCTGTAAAATAAATTCTTTCAACACCCATATGATATGCCATATCTATGATATTTTTAGCTTCTTCAAAACTCATATAACCTTGCACATTTTTCTCATCACCTAAGTAGCAATATTTGCATCTTATATTACATTCTGAAGTTACTTCAATTTCAATTCTTTTAAGTTTTGGTGCTTCCATTAAAGTTGTATTTTCCATATGCAAGTCTATCTTTTTCTGAAGACCCTTATACACTTCATTCATATTCAAGGCTACTCCCCCTACATTAACGTAATCTGCTGCACAAAATGTCTCTTTTACAATCCTCTGGTGAGTATTTCAGAGCATAAGCGATACAACCACCACAAATGTCACTTAATTTACACCCTTTACAAACGAATCTGCTCACTTCATACGCTTCTCTAGCTTCTATCGCACTTAAGAATAGCTCAGTCATATTGTTTACAAAAACATTTCCAATAGCTTTATTAATAAACCTACATATGAAAGTATCTCCGTTACAATCGATTGCCAGAAGGTTATACCCTGCCATACAGGCTTTGGGCACAGGCGGAACGCTAATATTTTTTGCTTTAAGATTGGCATAAGTATTAAATTTTTTTACTTTATCTGCATTAAACTGAAATAAAACCGGATCTGTCAAACTAATATGATGTCCTTCAATTTTACTCCTTGTTATAATCCTTGCAAGTCCTGATGCCAATTCACCTTTAATAGGTAGACAATCCGGTGTTTGCATACTTCTCTCAAGAGCTATATGATGGACTCCTTTTTCAAATGCCAGATCATATAATTTTTCAAGTTCAACACTATTATGTTTATTTATTGCGTACAGCACATGACACTCTATATTATTTTCATACAATAACTCCATTAATGATATTGCTTTATCAAATGATCCAGTACCCCTATATAGGTCATGTGTTTCAGCACTTGCCCCAAATAATCTGATTTGAATTGCATCCACACCTTTTTGTGCTATCTGTCTGATAATCTCAAAGCTCTCTAACGATTTTGGATCACAGCTTACCCGAACCATTCGCACATTCTTTATTCCATCCTCAATAATTTTAACTGCATAAGGATAATTTAAAATTTCTTCGTCCGAGAAATATAGTACTCTCACATTTTGTTCACTTAAGGATTCTATAACACCTTTCCACCTTAAATAATCTTGCTCATCAAAAACAACCCTCTCTTTACACTCAGAAAAACATCTTATTTTGTCTGAACATTTCAAACTACAACCATCTAATAAATTAATGTAAACAAACTTTTCATTAAATGCCTCATTATTAATCATTAAAACCTCTTTTTAGCTCATCTTAAATAAACAATGGCATTTTTTTTAGTGTTATTTTTCCACCAATTAGCACGAGTGATAAAATATTCTGATTTTTTTTATGAATATACTCCCAGTTAATATTAGTTTCAAATATATCGTTGCCCTTTACGCTATCTATAAGCGAAGTAATCCTGCTTACCTTTTCTTCATTACCAATAAATATTGTTACAAAAAATTCTTCCGTGGTTTCCTCGTTATTGATCAGTCGAAGAATGATTTCTCCCATTTTATTATCCGTCATAGTTATTTCGATATCTGGTTGTCCAATCGATTCTTCTATAATTCCACAAGACGAACATTCCGTTCTAATAAATCTATTCCAAGGTGACTCAATAAGAGAAAACTTCTTTTGAAATAATCTGCAATCACAATAAGGACAATGTAACTCAGTATTTTTCATTGGGCTCGGCATGGCTGCTGATTCATCAAAAATAACCGCATGCCAAGAAGTCAGCAACTGTTTTTCGAGAACATTCATTATCGATTGATTCAAATTAATACTTAGACTAGTCACATACTTTTCTACTGTATGCAACAGTCTTGTTTCAGCTATTGAAAACTCGTGAGAATACTTAAACTTGAGCATCTCTGATAAAAACAGTCTGTATTTATTTATTTGAATATGAATTTCATGATTTTTGCGTAGGTATGCTATTGATTTTATAGTTGACTCAAGATTGCAAAGGTTAAGGTACCTATCCTTAACTTTTACACCAATGGCAGAACAAGCGTTTTCCCACTCGCATAATGTAAGTTCATATTTATTCATGTCCATTTGATACATTTCATACCAGAGAAAAAAGTAGATCTTGCTTTGTTGAGTATCTCCCCATGCCCAAATATACAATCTCTTGAATCCCTCTGCTTCAGACGAATTGAAGTTCATCCAGCCATTTCGAATGTCTATCATCTCTTTTTCTTCATCTCGAAGATATACTTCGGTCACACCATAATCAATCAACTTATGCGGAATAATATTTATCTTGATCGTATTCTTGCTTAAAATCTCTAATGTTATATATTTATTTACATTTTGTTTGAAGTCTTTATATGCATATAGCGGGTTTCCAAGAAGATACAACGACTTTCTGTTTCCAAAAAAATGTTCTTGTCCACTATTTAATAGCTTCATGACTTCATACATTTCAAGACCCGAATTAAGAATTGTTGTACAAAATGCTATTTCAGGATATCCGCTATCCTTTGAGAGTACTGATGCAATCAAGTGTCTGCATTTTCCTTTTATAAAAGCTTCATATGCAAGTGTTTGTGCAAATTCTACGCTATTATTTTGAAATCGAAGAGACTGACATACATTAAAGAGTATTATTTCAGAATCGATTTTACTTACGTCAAACAATGGCAAAGTATCTTTCTTTGAATGATTAGAAGAAAATGACTTTGCTATTGCAGTATCTAAGTATATTCTCATAGCATTACCATGAGCAGAAATCATATATAGTCCCCATCTGTGATTATACTTACTCGTATAAGTGGGTATCTTGTTTAATTTGCTCGGTACAATGCAGCATTCAGTATCTTCAAAATTGTGCTCCTCATCAATTACAGTAGAATAGATATAACAACCTCGACCAAATACAACGTCTTCTTCAAATACATCTTTGTAAATGCTTGCACTATCCTCATAAGGCATAAATCCTATAAGAGATGATTTGTGCAATGAAGATTGTATGTTATTAATTAGAACATCACTTAAGTATTCCGGTTTTGACCAAATATAGTAATAGGTGTCCTCATCACTAAATAACTCACAAGCCATATCGTACACTGGGCCGCAATCATATTCGCTTGAAAATTTTTCTACCTCTTTAAAATTAACACTCTTATGTGCGATTACTTTTACTTTCATAATAAGCCCAATCCTTAGATATTTATTGCTTCATATCAGAATCAGCAATCACACCACATTCTTTAAGACCATCTAGGTTATATCCATATTTCAACGGGCATGTTGGATCTTCTCCAAGCAAGTCACCAGAAGTATGATATGCCGATGCTCTACATCCACCACAGATAAACTTTGCAGGGCATTTTCCGCATTCTCCGCTGAAAGAGCGAATCTTAATTCTTTGAATGATATTGTGTTTAGCGAGGCTTGGTAATGGTTCTTTCAGCGCATTTCCAAGAGGCGTTGGCAGCATTGGACAAGGACAAAATTCTCCACTTGAAGTTACATAAAGATACGAAAACCCAGGTGCACAGCCGCTATACCACTTGAAATGATTTTTCTCTTCATTCATATAAGATTTCATGTCGATACCTTCCGTTTTCAAAGCTCTACCAACTGACTCCTTAAAGTTCATAATATTCATGATAGGATCACCACCCCAAAAATGGATCTTAGGCTGAATATTACTTAGTCTATCCATTATCATCTTTAATACGTCGATATATTCTTTTGGATCTGGACTTAAATCACCCCAATTCATTAATGCATTTCCTTGAGGCAATACCCTTCTAATGCCAAAATGTCTTACGTCCCATTCAACTAGCTTATCCAATATATTTGATATATCATGCAGATTATTTTTCATGAGCGTAGTTCTAACAGATACTGGCAGATTGTGTTTTTGGCAGAGCTTAATGGCTTCGACCGCCTTTTTAAAACTCCCACTTGATTGTCTAATCACATCATGAATTTCAGGTGTAGATCCATCTATGCTGACTTGGAACGAATCTACAATTCCTTTCATGTTCATGACGTCTTCTTCCTTCAACAGCAGACCATTGCTAGTTACACCAACCATAGCCTCTGGAATCTCTTCTTTAAAAGCCTTGGCAAATTCAAGCCAATCTTTCCTTAATAAAGGTTCTCCACCTCCAATAGTAAAGGACGTGATCTTAAACTCTTCTTTTGTATCATTAATAATTTTTCTAGCATCATCAACACTAATTTCATATGCACCGTGATCCACCATTCTACAATGGATACATGTCAAATTGCATCTTTCTGTTATATCGAAATGCAGCGTAGCTGCTGGTTTATTTGTTTTCATTTTTTTGACCACCTTACAAATATAATTTAAGTCTGCCGTTTAAAAAAACCGCAGACTTAATCATTTTTACGCACTTATCGCTGTGACAATATGACCATTTTAACAGTGACTAGTTCGTCGTTGCATCCTCCTTACACATTACGCACACTGACATATACGCAACAGGCAAAGCATTGAGTTCTTCTAAAAGTGCTTGTTCCTCTTGTGTAAGTTCTGCTACTTCTGTCTCGTTGAATTTCTTTTCCATTTTAATTCTCCTTTAAATTGAAATATTTATATAAAGACATCAATGATTAAAAAAGTTAACTATTCTGCAAGACGGACATTGATCATTAACGACTTCTTTTAACCTGCCACATTGACAGTAAGAATAGTTTTCATCAGTTTCCCCGCAACTAGCTTTTTTTAATTTTGACATCTTTAAATCTAATTTTCTGATATTTGAATATATAGAATACTTAAATCCTCGAAAGTTGTCTTCAAGTTCATTTGTTGATTTCTTAATCCCTTTGATCATACTCTCACTTGAAAATTTGCATGAGCTCTGAATATGTTCAATATTTTTTAGTTTAGAGTATTTATCCAATTCCTCATCTGTACAAGAATCCATAACAGATATTCTTGGAATTCGACTCTTGTCCGAACCTTCTGACTTATTTACGAGGTATTCTGGTGACATCATATTCTGTATGAATCCTGCAATTTTGTCATCTATATTGCCACCATCCAGTAATAAATCTATCTCGTTTTCTTTACCAAGTTCATGCATTATAAATGATTTCAGATTAGTGCAGAGATCGCAGACTCTAAGTTTCCCAAACTCACTCAATTTATCAATAGATGGCTCCATACTTGCAAGTGGTTTGCCAAATCTATTTTCAAAGGTATTATAGTGAAGCTTAATACCTAAACGCTCCGAATAATTACTGGCAATTGATTTCAACTGGCTGTTATTCTCTGAACCTTCGTCGATGGATATTATCGACATTTCAATATTTGGATAATCATTCATTATTTGCGCTATGATATGTAGCATAACTGCTGAATCCTTACCACCGGAAAAACACAGCCCTATTTTTTTTAATGCGCTTCCACTCGAAAAACGCTCTAGAACGGTCCTAATCTTCGTAGTAACTCTATTTTCAATATCTTTCGCAAAACATTCAGAACACAAATGTTTCTGCATTATACTCTTTGATGATATCTGAGGCCAAGAGTAGCTGTATGAAAAGTATTCTTCCCTTTCATTACAAAGTTCACATATCATATTTGCACCATCCTCATCCACAATGACTATTCTGATTGATTGACAACAATATAAGGATTGCTTGAACCGAATATTATTGGAAAATCTTTCTCATTTGCAAAACTCATTGCCATAAACGTTGAAGAAAGTGCTAGTAAAAGTATTACGCTCGTTAATATTCTCGTTTTGCTATTTTTGATTTTCATATTGTCATATCTCCTTTGTGTTTTGTTCCGCAATTACATAATCAAATATTTACGAGTTTCATTCAACCCGCATCAATTCTGGTATACTATGCACGCTTCACAAGCTCATAACACTCCATCTTATTCCAGTTGTTTCAGAGTTTATTCCGTTTTTCAACCAGAATTAATTCGGGCTTCAATATGACAAAGCTTTATACCTTTTTGTATGCTATAATAGTGCCTATGATCCACTCGCAGCGTAACTTATCATCATAAATTAGTATCTTTCGTTTCATGTATCAGAATCATTTTAAGGAGTAAGTATATGTTTAGCAGCTATGATTTTAAACAGTTTGGAGATTTGGTAAAACAAGTTCGAACGAATTTGGACTATTCTCAGAAAGAAATAAGTAATTTAACGGGTATACATGTTGATACATTAAGAAGAATTGAAAATGGAATGGTGATTCCAAAATACGAAACCTTAGAGATCTTATCCATAGTCTATAAGACGGATTTAGTTGATCTTTTGCAGCTGACAAAATCAGATACTACATTAAGTACTCTATATGCTAAAATTGATTCCTTAATTTCCAGCAATGATGTCTCTGGACTCGCTAACCTTAAAACCGAGTTTGAAGAAATTGTTGAACTATGTAGAAACTCAAATAATCTTGTAAATAATGAAGAATTGAGACAGCTCGAATCCTTTATGAAAGCGGCAAATCTGTTTTATACAGAAAATCAAGACAGTTTATCAAAAGCCGAATCTATCCTTACTTTAGCTTTATTTAGTAAAAATGAGTATGATATTGATAAGCTTCCCGATAACACTGCATTTAGTCACTTGGAAATCAGGTTATTAATTCTTCTTGCAATGATAAAAATGTTGTTGGAAAAACATACTGAATCCTTAAATATACTAATTAGCGCTCTTGAATACCTAACTGACAAGGTATTTGTAAGCTCAGAATCCATTAAAATGATTATTCGAATTCATTTGAACATCTCATACTGCTACCATATGATAAGTGAGAATACGAGTGCACTCCACTTTGCAAATTCCGGTATCGCATATGCTAATCAAAATGATTCTTCATTCTGCCTCTATGCACTTTTTGCAAGAAAAGGTGTTGCTGAGTTTATCCTAGGAAGAGAAAATTATATGGAATCACTGCAATTTACGTGTACACTTCTAAAAATAGGTAATAAAAATGATTTACTTGAACACTATCGTAACGTATGCAGCAGTCTTTATGGTATAGAACTATAAATGTCAACCACTCTTGTGTAGGTTGGATGATTTTGATGGGTAATAGACGTATTTCTGAACAAAAAAAATAGTCAGTCGAGTAAACTCTCCTGACTATTTTCACTTTATTCTATAACTTTTAAATCTTGAAGGTCACTGAAACTGAAAAATAACTCGCCATTCATATATTGCATGCGAATTTTAGAAAATGTTTTTACACCTTTAAAGTCTGGCGTAAAGTCAGGCACCTCATAAATTACATCCCCAATAGAACCTGACAAGCTTCCATAATACCTGAATGCTGGACTTGAACTGCCATCTGGTAAAACAATAAAAGTGCACATGTGATTAGCCAGATTGCTATTATCTATCCAAGTAATTATTCACCATTCTATCTGCACCACTGGTAAACGCCTCAAAGGCAAACCAGTCTTGATATGCTTTCCCAAAAGTTTTACTAAGCCAGTTTTGGGATATGAAGTCATTTGTGGAGGCCTTGAAATAAACTGCATAGCGTTTTTACTCAGGATACCCTTTTAGTTGTTCAAATCCCTTGTACTCACCTTTTGTGACTTTTACCGTACTTAGTTCACTTTCAGCAGGTACTTTTTAATTTTACACATAACATCACTCCATCCATTTATATTTCTCAAGTCGCCTGCTACTGGGCAACAACTTGAGCATTCGATGTAACCGACTTATAATCATAGACATTGAAATAGATAAACACCATGATTTTTCCAGTTTTATCGTGACTGACTGTAAATGAACCTGAAGCTGGCAAATATGTTGGGTCTTTACCCCATCCCACCATACTCTCCAAAGTACAGGTGTAGTAATACGTACCAGAAAGGTCTCTATTATTGAAGTACGCACCAATATACGCGCTGTTTTCACTTTGGGTGATGTTGGCGTCATTGTTGTTTGTGGTTACGGTGAAGTCTTTTACGTACCAACCACTGATGTCCGTATTAACCTGAATATACTCTATATTTTTGCCGCTGCTACTTGAACTACTTGACCCTGTAGATGAGTTCCCCGACAACCCCACATATTCAGACTCTGTGGTTGTTCTTGTATAAACCTTCGAGCCCGTATAGCCATCGGTGAGCTTCCATGTTTTAACCACATTTGAATAACCAGATGCATTGACCTTACCTGAACGTTTGCTGCTTTGCAGGCTCCATGAGCCGTCAACGGTTTCACTTCTATTTTTTTTACCGTCAAGATACAAGGTATTGGTAATCTTTCCGGTGCTGCTGTTGACCGCCGTAGTTTTCCACACTGCTTTTGCTTTTTTGCCTGTATAAATAGGCGCATCAAGCTTTTGACCCATATAGTAAGCAAAATTGTAGTAGCGATAAGGATATTTTGTTTCCACGCCACCAGCCTTATACGTAAGTTGGCTAGAACCCATTTCACGAGATAAAGCCGTAAATTCCATCGCATTGCACCCTTGAATGTATAACTCGTTGGTGATGACATAGTTACCATTTTTTAGAATAGGCGTAACCTCCCATATGCCATAGGGAATCGTCGAATTGGTAACAAGACGCTTGCCATTCAATACCACTGCTGTTGTGTACTTATTTTTTGCTTTGGCATCATAGTAAATACTTGTATAAGGCATATTTTTAGGTTCCAAAACTTTTTTGTTATTGGTGTCTTGCACACTGTAGCGCTGAAGGTCTGCATCATAATACAAAAAATTCGAATTTGCAGGCGTCGACGCAAATTGAGAACCTCTTCCATCTGTCAATTGAACATTCGTCGCCGTAATACCTCGGTACATTTGTTGATTGATATGCTCGTTACTCACCATTTGAGAGTCTGTGATTTTAAGCTTCCCACCTATAGGTGAATAACCGTCTACAAGTGTTCTTACTGTAAAGAAATAAGCTGAGTCCATTAAATACTTGGAAGACTGGTATTTCATGAATTCACTACTGGCATCGAGTTCATTCGTAAAGGACTCTGTCA
>JBGSUZ010000550.1:0-2381 GCA_041753235.1 Acidaminobacteraceae bacterium | reverse complement strand
ATAAACAACCAGTCATATCAGAAACTAGAAAACTTTTATATTACGGTGGGCTAGTCATAACTGTAATTGGCGTCCTGCTGTTTCTGTCAAATTTTTTAGCGCCTTTTACAAGTTCATTTAACGGGCCAGGTTTTATTGGAGGATTTGCCCAAAGAGGCATATTAGGATTTGGTTTAATTTTTGTAGGTTCTATAATAATGAACATCGGTAAAAATGGAAGGTGGCATTTTAAATGACACGCTGAGTGAAGTGGAAGTGCCTTAAACGATGAAGATGCGTCTTTTTGTAAAAGCTGTGGCAAGCCGATATAACAGATTCGTATACTATAAAAACAGATTAAATAAGCCAGTATGCGCTTTAAACGCATACTGGCTTTAGTTTTAAGTCACTCCTAGTGTATATGCAAAACCAAATAATCATCAAAGCAATATCTGCTCTGCACACCGCACCCCATCCACAGCAGCTGAAACAATCCCACCGGCATAACCAGCGCCTTCACCGCAGGGGTACAGCCCCTTTACGCCAATGGCTTCAAGACTTTCTCCTCTAGTAATTCTAATAGGCGATGCACTTCTTGTTTCCGCACCTGTCAGCAGTGCATCAGGATTGGCAAATCCGGGCATCCAAAGACCCATTTCAATAATGGCTTCTCTAAGAGACGCTGCCACGTAGTCTGGCAAATAATCGTCTACCTGAGCGAATGTAGTTCCGGGCAGATAGGTGGGCAGTACCTTTCCAAATGAGGTACTGTTTCTTTTTTCAAGGAAGTCTTCAAGCCGCTGAACGGGTGCTTTATAACCGCCACCACCTGCATTAAAGGCCGCGCTTTCAATTTTACGCTGAAAGTCTAGGGCGGCAAGGGGAGAATCACTCTCTAAATCGCTCTTTTCAATAGTTACAAGCAGTGCCGTATTTGCATTTCTGCTGTTTCTCGCATAATAGCTCATGCCATTCGTCACGAGGGCATTTTCCTCAGAAGTTGCGGCAACCACTGTTCCACCGGGACACATGCAAAAGGTATAAACCCCTCTTCCATTTTCTAAGTGAACGACCATTTTATAATCTGCCGCGCCCAGAGCTGGGTGGTCGGCAAATCCAGCGTACTGAATCTGATTGATCATTTCCTGTGTGTGCTCTATGCGAAGGCCTATGGCAAGTGATTTTTGTTCCATAGCAATGCCACTATGATATAAATTTTCAAAGGTGTCGCGCGCACTATTGCCAATGGCTAGAATGACATGATCCGTTAAAAGGGTTTCAGTGTTGCCATTTTCAGTGCATTTAACGCCTATAATCTGTTCATTTTCAATCAGTAATTCGGTCACTAGCGTATCAAAGCGCACTTCGCCCCCTAAGGCGATTATTTTCTTCCTTAGCGTCTTAACCGTTTCGCATAATCTATCTGTCCCAATATGGGGCATGCTAAGGTAGACGATTTCCGGTGGTGCGCCTGCATCTACCAGTTCGTTTAACACTTTCATTTTCCGAGCATCTTTTCTACCCGTTTTCAACTTCCCATCTGAAAAAGTACCAGCGCCGCCTTCGCCAAACTGTACATTGGTTTTCGTGTCTAAATGTCCTGTTCTCCAAAATTCCAAGACCTTTTCTTTACGACGGTCAACGTCTGAACCTCTTTCAATCACAATGGGATTGGCGCCTGCCTCTGCGAGAATCAAAGCCGCAAATAGGCCAGCTGGGCCACAACCTATAATGACAGGGCGTTTGTCCAAGTTTTTTTTAGGAACAGTATAAGCTTCAACTTCGGCCTCTCTAGAGATACGCTTATCTTTATTTTTAATTTTTGAAACGATGTCTTTTTCATCGCCTAAAACCTGAACGAGAATGGTCATTTTAAAATGAACGTCCAATTTGTCTTTAATATTTACCGCCCTATTTTCAATGCGAATCCAGTCAAGTTGGCTAGGTTCAAGCAATAGCCGATCCAATACAATGCGTTCTAAAGATTCTAAGTCGTAGGTGAGAGGTACAGATAAATCTTTTATTTTAATCATGTTTTCTCCTGTTTGATGGGACTTAATCATCAATCCTATTATAACCCATTTTATGCTTGTATTCTGAAAAATGAGTTGATATAATAAAAACCAACTTGATAGTTCAACTATCATCCTATTTTTACCTTGATATAAAGGAGCGAAATGATGGACTTACGCGAGAAACGCAAACAGGAAATTGAATCTCAAAAGGAACAGCGCAAAGAAGAAGTTGTTGCGGCGGCCATAGAAGTTTTTAAAGTCAAAGGCATTGAAAACGCAAAGATGACAGATGTGGCAGCTGAGGCTCAGGTCGGTGTGGCATCTGTCTACAGGTACTTCAAAACAAAACCGGAGCTAGTCATTGCAGCGGCGACTTTATTTTGGAAA
>JBGSUZ010000549.1:0-4857 GCA_041753235.1 Acidaminobacteraceae bacterium | reverse complement strand
CCGCCGTGTTTAATATCGATAACTTCTCTAAGACCAACTGAGTGCTCGTCTTCGCCCACTGTTGCAGCAACAACTAACATAGGTCTCTTTTCGATTTCAGCTCTAAGCTCGTCATCTGTTAAGATTTCTGGCTCTGGTGGGATAACCAATTTGCTTAAATCTAAGTCAAATCCAAGAACACCTTTAACTTGAACTCTTGTACCCTCAGTTGGGTGCATGACTTCAGAGTGAATTACTTCTGGATCTTGCATGTTCATTTTCTTAGCAAATTCAATAGCAGCGAATTCTGCTGTTCTCTTCTCTGTTGGAAGGAAGAGTTCCATTGTTACAACGCCGTCACCAAGCCATTGAACTTCTGGTTTGATAAGGTTTGTATTTCTGTATTCTTTTGTTTCAGCCATTCTGACATGAACGTTATCTGTGTCATCGAGTTCGTCAATGTAGATAATCTTGTCAGCATCTTCAAACGTACAGCCACCGATGAGTGACGATGGGTTAGCTTTTGCGTTTGCATCGTATTGCTCAATGTTGTTGTAACCGTAGTGAGCTGTAACAGGTGCCATGTAGTCAGCCGCACGCTCGAATACCATGCCAGCGCCTACACCGCCATCGATTTTACGCGCAATACCGTCGCCGTTTCTTTCAGGGTATTTACCTGAGTCAACGAAGAAGCCTTTTTCAACAGCTTCGAAATAACCGCCCGCTTCAATCATTTCTTCTAAGAAGAGAACAGCTCTTTCTTTAAGGTCTCTTACGTTTTCAGGAAGGAAACCTTCGTCTTTAAGTTCTACCATATCCATGAGGCTGTCAAGTCCTGCAAATGTTTGGTTCGCAGTGTCACAAGCTTCAATGTTGTACATGTGCCATGGCACGTTTCTGCCTTCATCTGGTGTGATAGTCGATTGAATATCCGCACTTGTGAGTTTAGAAATGAACATGTTAAGTACGTGTGTTACAGTTGCTTCTCTATTTGAAGAAGTGATGTATTTTGTATTCATTTGAGCTCTCATTCTGTAACCTTCGAAGAAGTCTCTAAGTGCTACAGCATAAGGGAGGTCAAGTTTTAAGCAAGGTGCAGGTGCAGATGTTGGCGGAACAGTAGAAAGACAGATGTTTTCTTTTTTCATGCCAACTTTTTCAGAGTACTTAGAGTTGATAGCATGTTGAACCATAAGTTCAGGCATTACCTTCCAAGCTTCTCTAGCTGTTGCATTAGCGTTATGCGCGCCATCGATTTGAGCCATGTCAGCCCAAGCCATCATTGTTTTTGATTCAGCAGCGTCAACGAACGAACGAATCATGTTAACGTTTCTGTAAAGAACGTTGTACTGTGGATCTTGGTGAGCACCGTTAACGCCTTCTTCAGCGAACATAACAGCGATATCTGGACCAGCAGCACCTGAAACGTATGAATGGTAGTTGATTGGTCTGCCAACTTCATCTTCGATCATATCTAAAGCTTTTCTATGAGCTCTTACTTGCTTTCTAGTGATTGGAATACCACCGATACCCTGTGGTGTACCTTCGATAAGACCATCAAAGTGAGACTGACCAGCAGTTCTAATTACCATGATATGGTCAGCGCCATGCCAAGCAGCCATTCTCATACGACGGATATCGTCTTCAAAACGACCAGAAGCGATTTCTGTTGTAATGGTGTTGCCTGGTTGTGGGTTTAAATTGTTGAAATATTGAAGGTCACATGGAATGCCAAGACCGTTTTTAAGCGGTGCAGAAGCATCTTCAAAAATGAAAGGACCGATTTTTTGATTAGGAATAGTTTTTCTCCAAGTCCAGCCTCTACGCTTAGGTCTGTAGCTTTCTAAACCTTGGAGGACTTCTTCAACGTCTATCTTCTTATCGAGTTCTAATTTCATTATTTGTTACCCCCTTTGAAGAGTGTGATCGCATCATCCCAGTGCTTGCCTTCTAAGAGTTCAAGGCCAGCTTGTCTAATAGAAAGGTTTTTCTCTTTAGAAATTTTGTAAACAACATGACCTACGCCGTGGCCCATTAAACCGCGGTCGATAGCAGCATTTACAAGGGGTTGCGCTTCTAAGCTTGAGAAGCCCATTCTGAGGAGAACAGCTCTCTCTACAGATGGTGATGTATGTGTTCTAGCAAGCTCTAAAAGTGGGTCTACGACTTGCTCGGTAAGCTGCCAGAATCTGTCTTTAAGTTCAGCATCCGATAATCCCTTAAGATGCGCTCTTCTTTGTTCAAAGTCATCTTCTCTTTTTAATGAACCCTTCATGTGGATACCTCCATCAATTTTCTAATTTGACTACCCTCTTGTGTAAACGGTGTGGCGAATAAAGTATGATTAATCGTATTATCTTCTAGTAAGCAACGCCAAGTTCATCTAAATTGGCTTTAACGAAAGCCTCGTCTGTATTGGTTTCAAGCGCTAAGAAGGCAATACCCTCTGCACTGACTTTGTCTACAGGCTGATTTGCAATAGCGTTTTTAATGAGAGATTTTCTCAATTTAACCATGTCAAGGTCTACTGCTTTAATCATTTCTGGTGAGCTTGGGAGAATAATATTTTTACCAGGAATTTCTTCTCTAGGGTTCCCAGTGAGAATTTCAATGCCATTGTTTCGTGCAAATGACAATTGTGATTGGATATGCTTGCCTGCACCTGTATATTCAGTTTCCTGAACGACAATGATTTGATCCTGATCCATTTCTTGAGCTAAGCTGAAAGCGGCTGCTAATGAAGTATTGCCAGCTGGGCCTCTTTCCATGCCTTCGATTTGTGCCAATGCTTCAGTTGTATAGAAAACTTCGCCTTGAGAAACAAGAACGTATCTATCCATATATCTGAGCGGTCTAGCGGCTGAACGAGGCACATCCGAACGGTCTGGATATGTCGTGAACGGCACGCCAAAGCCTGTGTGTCCTGTTGTAAAGGACCTTTTGTTGAACATCTCGTCTGAAGCCATGTGGAGACCAGCTAAATTAACACTTGCGGCAACGACTTGTGTATTGAGTGCACCCGCTTTAATAAGGCCTCTTGCAGTACCTGTTAAGTTACCACCGCCAGCATTCGTACAAACAACCACGTCAGGGTCTCTGCCTACGCGTTCTCTCATTTGAATAGCCAACTCGTAACCAAGGGTTTCTACCCCTGCAATCCCGAATGGCGTATAGAGTGAAGCGTTGAAGTAACCTGTTTCTTCAAGTAAACCAAGGAATGTGTAGAAAAGTTCTGGGCCAACAGTGAGCTGAACGACTTCAGCTCCATGTGCCTCGCATTTTCTAGCCTTTTCAACAATTTCAGGTTGACCAACGCCTTTTGAGTCAAAACACTCTTGGACGATGATACATTTAAGTCCTTGCATAGCTGCTTGAGAAGCTACTGCCGCACCATAGTTACCGCTTGTTGCGGCTATAACGCCTTTATAACCAAGACGCTTTGCGTGGTAGACTGCAGTCGCTGCACGGCGCTCTTTAAAGCTACCAGATGGATTGCCTGCTTCATCTTTTATAAATATTCTAGCGCCTTTGCCTTCTGGTGCGTATTTACGAGCCAGAGCAGTCAGGTTCTTGAGTTCGAAGATTAACGTATTGCCAACGCCTGTTTGACTTTGGATGACTTGAATTTCTTCCAAAGTGTAACCAGTTTCTTTCATCATTTTTTCATAGTCGAAGCCGATGCCATCGTATTCGAAATCTGAATAGTTAATGCCAACAGCATTTTTCACGATTTCATTTCTACGGGACATAACGCCTGCATAAGACATATCTCTATTCATTTGAATCACCTCCAAAAAGAATTTCACGCAGTTGGAAACCAATTTGGTGGAGTTCAGGAACATACTTGCCAAAAGAGTGGTTATAAGACGGTTCAACATCGACTAAGTCGCCTTCAACTAAACGACCTGTGACTGTTTTAACCGTTACGTGCGAGCCAATTTCTCCGTCTGCTTCCAAAAAGCCTTTTACCCACGTTTCCAAAGGCACTTTTTTTGTATCATCTGGTACTTGTGGTGCTCTTTGATCCGGCGTTAATACTACGTCGTGAATCAGAACCCAATCGCCTTTCTTTGCCATAAGACACCTACTTTCTAAACTAATAAAAGTCGGCTAGGCGATGTTTTTCACATAACCGACTTATCTTCAATCAATAAACTATTTTGTAATAAGGTCTCTCATATCACCCATGATTGCTCTTGGAACTGGGAGCGTAAGCATAGTGTGAAGACCTGGGTTAGCGTTGATTACGTGAGGAATCATGTTAACGCACATAGCAATTGTGCCAAGGCCGCCTTCTACTTCAGGGCTGTTAACCATGTTGATTGAAGGTGTACCTTTGATAGTTACGTAGTCACCTGTCATAACGCCAACTTGCTCAGGCTCGATTTGTTGTGGGTGAATCATGTCGATTTTAACTTGACCATCTACATAACCTTGACCAGTCATGTTAACACCAGCAACGTCGCCAGCTTTAGCAAAGCCGTATGGTGATTTTCTATCTACATCTGTAACGATAGGTTTCATTTGTTGTTCAAATTTCTCAACTTTCCAGCCGATAGCATCTGCAATCATACCAACTGACTCGTGGAAACCAACGTGACCAGCTAATGTACCGTCTTCAACGCCTCTGTTGAATTCGTCAACAGTGATGCCAACGCCTTGCTCTTCCATTACAGCAGGGCCGAATGGCGATAAGCTGTTTACACGTTTTGCTTCGATGTGTTCAACATCGATCATGCAACCAGTCATAATAACTACTAAAAGGTCCATGATAAGACCTGGGTTAATACCAGTACCAAGGATAGAAACGCCGTTTTCTTTAGCGATTTTGTCTAACTCAGCAGCAAGGTCAGGATTCTGAGCTTGTGGGTAAGACAT
>JBGSUZ010000548.1:0-9190 GCA_041753235.1 Acidaminobacteraceae bacterium | reverse complement strand
CAAGCACCACTTCCAGTTCTTCGTTGTCATAGGCATAGATATACTGCCCTATTCTATTTTCAACTTCTTTAAGCACAGGCTCAAGTAGTTGCTGTGCCTCTTCTTCCGTTTCGCCCGAAGCGGTAATGCGCAGCATCACTTCTCCAAGTTTAGCATACGTTGCAAGGGTCGGATTGGTCATGCCAATCAAATCGAGTATTTCCGTTTCACATGCAGACTCGCCTATGCCAAAGGTGCGAATGTATTTTGAAACCAACACGCCCTTTGCAAGTTTGCTAATGTATGGAAAGACCTCATTATCTACCATTGGAACCAACTCATTTGGCGGTCCAGGCAGTAATATTGCCGTCTTACCATTTTGGCTGACAATACATCCTGGCGCTGTGCCATTTGGGTTTGCAAGTACAATGCCCTCTTCAGGAATATAGCACTGCTTCAAGTTATTTGGCGTCATTGTACGGCTGCCAAATTTTTTAAAGCGTTCAATCAAATTTTGATGAAGGTCCTCAGAAAACACAAGTGGGACGTTCATATATTCACAGACAATTTCCTTGGTCAAGTCGTCTTCCGTAGGGCCTAGGCCGCCTGAAAGAATAATCAAGTCAACTGTTTGGTAGTAATGTTCTAACATTTCTTTTAAGCGCTCAGGATTATCTCCAACAACGCCGTGATAATATATTGGAATTCCAATTTCACTAAGTTTTAAAGACAAATACTGGCTATGGGTATTCAAGGTACTTCCCATGAGCAGTTCTGTGCCGACACAAATAATCGCTGCTTTCATTTTCGCCACCTACGCTTCCAGAACTTGCTTGTTCTTAGCAATATAGTTATAACCTGAAATAACCGTTAAAATTGTTGCCGCATAGATCAATATTTGATCCATTGGGAGTCCAAATTGCTCGAATGGGAAATTGTTCATGAGCATTACAATAATAGCCGCCATTTGAACGTTCGTTTTCACCTTACCCCACCAGTCGGCAGCAATAACAATGCCTTCTGCAGCTGCAACAGCTCTGAATATGCTGACAATGAACTCACGTGCTAAAATAATCATAACAATCCATGCACTGAGTTCTCCCAGTTGAAGAAAACCTAACAATGCTGCAGTAACTAAAAGCTTGTCAGCTAAAGGATCCATAAATTTACCAAAGTTTGTAATGAGGTTATATTTTCTTGCCAAAAAACCATCCAAGAAGTCAGTAAACGAAGCAATTATGAAGATCACACAAGCGATCCACATGCCCGTTTGAGTGCCTTGCAGTTGAAAATACATAAAGAAGGGAATCATGAGGACTCTTAAAATTGTCAGTTGGTTAGCAATGTTCATTTTCACCTTACATCTCTCCAATCAAGTCGTATTCTAAAGCGTCTGTGATTTTAACCATTACAAATTGACCAATTCGAAGGGCTCTGTCCGTATGCACATATACCACGCCGTCAATTTCAGGCGCATCGTACATACATCTGCCCACATAGATATTTTCTCCCGGTACTTCTTCTTCAATGACTACTTCCAGTGTCCTTCCTACTTTTTGGTACATCAGTTCAGTAGAAATTTGCTGTTGTAACTCAAGAATCGCATCTCTTCGCGCTTCTTTGACTTCCAGCTCCAGATGGTCTGGTAGATTAGCAGCCGCGGTATCTTCTTCAAGCGAGTATGCAAAGGCGCCCAGTTTGTCCAACCGCTGTTCTTTTACAAAGTCCAGCAGTTCCTGGAACATTTCCTCAGTTTCACCTGGGAATCCAGCTATTAACGTACTTCTAATGCTAATGTCTGGAACGGCCTTCCTAAGCTTCTCTATCAAGGCCATAATGGAAGCCTTAGAAGTTGTGCGATTCATGCGCTTAAGCATGTAATCATTGCAGTGTTGAATTGGAATATCTATATATTTAGCCACTTTGTCACAAGACGCAATTGCTTCAATCAATTTATCGTCTACCACATCTGGGTAGCAGTATTGAAGCCGAATCCACTTGAGACCCTCAATTTTATTGAGTTCATACAGCAGGTCCGCTAAGCGGTATTCGCCGTAAATATCTTGTCCAAAACGTGTAATGTCTTGAGCGATGATGATTAACTCCTTCACGCCTTTTGACACTAAGCTTTTCGCTTCACTTACCACGTCTTCGAACTTACGACTTCTGTATTTGCCTCTTAATTTTGGAATGATGCAGTAGGTGCAACAATTATCACAGCCTTCTGCAATTTTAAGAAATGCCATATAGGCTGGTGTCATTAAAATACGTGGTAAATTCTCTGCAAATTCCTTGTTAATGTCGCCCTTTTCAATCAACGCGCCACTATCAGAAGTTTTGCGAAGCACTTTGTCGATGATTGGAATAATTTCATCAAAGCTCCCAGTACCAACGAAGACATCTATTTCAGGAATTTCCTTTTTTAGTTCCTCCGCATAGCGTTCAGCCAAACATCCCGTAACAATAAGCATTTGACACTTACCCTCGGTTTTATAAGTTGAAAGTTCAAGAATTGTCTCAATGGACTCTGCCTTTGCACTCTCAATAAACCCGCAGGTATTAACTGCAATAATGTCCGCATCTGCTACTTCTGGTGTCAATGTATAGCTGTTTTTATCTAGGAGTCCGATCATCACCTCTGTATCTACCTGATTCTTGGCACAGCCTAATGTTTCAAAAAATACTTTATACCTCATGAGTTCCCCTTTCAATTATATACCATATATTTCTAAATTACAAGTTTTTCCTTTAAAGTTTGAGTTGTTCCAATTCAATTCTGGTCATTAGTACTTCTCTTGGCTTACTGCCAAGGCTTGGACCAACGACGCCCCGTTCTTCCATTTGGTCGACTAAGCGAGCCGCTCGGTTATACCCAACGCGGAACTTTCTTTGTACCATGGAGATAGACGCCTGACCCGTATCCACGACCATTTCAATGGCATCTTTAAGTAGATCGTCTGCTTCCATGTGACTTGGTACCTCTGGAATATCCGCTAATATTTCTTCTTGATAAGTCACTTCGTCCGTCTGTTTCTTAATGAAATCTACTACACCTTCAACCTCAGCATCTGCTAAGAATGCGCCCTGAATACGGATTGGCTTGTTCGCACCTAGTGGGTAGAATAGCATGTCGCCTTTACCTAGGAGCTTCTCAGCACCTGCCATATCCAGTATCGTTCTAGAGTCAATTTGAGAAGATACCGCAAAGGCAATTCTTGATGGTATATTGGCCTTGATGAGACCTGTGATAACGTCTACAGATGGACGCTGAGTTGCTACAATCAAGTGAATTCCCGCCGCTCTTGCCATTTGAGCAAGTCTACAGATGGCATCCTCTACTTGATTTGGTGCCGCCATCATAAGGTCTGCTAACTCGTCGACAATAATCACTATCTTCGCCATTTTCTCTAATTGAAGTTCAGGCATAGTCTCTGCTTTTCGATTATAACTGTTAATGTCCTTAACCGTCTGTTCAGCAAAATTCTTATACCGATTCGACATTTCATTAACGGCCCAGTTAAGGGCAATAGATGCTTTTTTCGGATCTACGACAACAGGCAGAATAAGATGCGGTATACCGTTATAATGGCTAAGTTCAACAACCTTAGGGTCAATCATAAGGAGTTTGACTTCGTCTGGTTTTGCATTAAACAAAATACTGTTAATAATGGTGTTAACACAAACGGATTTACCAGAACCTGTGGAACCTGCAATCAATAAGTGAGGCATTTTTGCAAGGTCAGCAATCATGGTTTTACCCGTAATTTCTTTTCCTAATGCAACGCTGAGTTTTGAATCTGTTTTCTTAAAATCATCACTTTCAAACACTTCTCTGGCGGTTACCATGGTCGTGTCTTTATTTGGAATTTCAATGCCAATCGCACTCTTGCCCGGTATTGGCGCTATGATTCTAATTTGTGACGCCGCTAAGGCCAGTGCTATATCATCGGTTAGATTGACTATTTTAGAAACTTTTACGCCGGGCGCTGGCAATATTTCATACATGGTAATTGCAGGGCCTTTGGTCACTTCTGTAACCTTAGCGTCAACCCCGAAGTTTTTAAGTGTCACTTCTAAGATTTTAACGTTCTCGACAATCTCATCTCGATTATTAGTGGTCTTTGGCTTGGCTGGATTGAGCAACGTCAGCGGTGGCATGATATACGGCTTTGGTTTTGGTTTTGGCGGTATAATTGGTGGTGCTGACGCCGCTACCGGTACTGGTAAATCATCTACTACAGCTTCTAAGTCAGGTAGTTCTGTTTCTAATTCAGGCATGATAAATTCATCTGATTCAAAGTTCTCACTTGCTATAGAAGCTATCTCATACGTATTGATAGTCAGTTCATCAATTTCTTGTTCAGGCTCTAGTTCTGGTTCTAATTCCAGTTCTAACTCTATTTCCGTTTCTAACCCAATAATCTGTAGAGATTCATCCATCGACTCTTCTATTATTTGAGTTTCATTTATTGGCACCTCATTAGCAGGTACTTCTTCAAAGGCTGAATAATGAACTGTTGGTTGAATTTCTTCAACAGTTTCCTCTGGAACGGGTTCAATATACTCGCCCGTTTCTAAGTTTACATGCTTCGCTATTTCTTCAAAATAAAGATCTGAATTAAAATGTTCAATGGTACTGCCTGCTCTTGGTAAGTCTGCAACCGTTACACGCTGACTCTCAGGAACATTAGATGCTTCAGACGCCGTACTTTCAGCGTGTTCTGTCTCTTGTAGAACTTTGTCCTTAGTTTTCTTAATGCGCTTAGGCATATGGAACTTGCCCGCCAATGGCTTAAGACCATTGAACGTACTAATGCCACTACGTTTAACCATGTTCGTCAAGCTCACTTTAAAGGCTAATACAATGGCAAATGCAGCAAAAAGTGTTCCTAATAAATAGGCTCCAAATTTACCAACTGCATTGATAAGTGCAAAGACAAGACTATTGCCAAAAACACCGCCGCCTCTAAGTAAAATACCTTGATCAAATGAAGCCTTCATGCCTTCTGGCGACATGAGAATCTGCCCTTTCGAAGACAAGATTTCGTAAAGGTTCGGATAGTTAAAGGTCGTTGAAAAAATCCAAACAGATAAAAATGCGCATATAGTTGCGCCAATCAACCGCCATTTACGGTCACTAAAATAGCGATTAATATTGAAAAAGACTATGAGGAATATGGAATAGGTCAATAAAACCCCTGCAAATCCAAATAGGCCTAAATAAATTGCCTTCATGAGCGAGCCAAAAA
Source organism: Acidaminobacteraceae bacterium (assembly GCA_041753235.1). Classification (GTDB taxonomy): domain Bacteria; phylum Bacillota; class Clostridia; order Peptostreptococcales; family Acidaminobacteraceae; genus JBGSUZ01. The sequence goes on along the minus strand of JBGSUZ010000548.1, from coordinate 3,962 downwards.
ATCCGGTCCATTCTGTATGTATGGCGACAGCGGACAAAATGGTCAAGCCAAAAATAGAAATTAGTTCAATTTCGTACCGAAGTACTGATTTTTCAGGCTTTATAGAAAACCTTTCCTGTTTTGGTCTCGACGGCGTCTCAACTGATTTTTTTCGAGTTTTAGTTTGCACAGCTGGTGTTTTTTTCGCTTTTGTCCCTGTGGCCTTGCTAGAATTGGCTGCAGATTTCGACTTAGTCGAAGTTTTATTTTGCGTTGATCCCACTTGGACACCACCTTTCTAAACACGTTGAAAACCGAGAGGGCGAGCCCCTCGGTCTAATGCATGATCATAAAACGTTTTCACTATTACTTATAAATGAATTCAATGATTATCACACACTCAAGCCAAATTCAGTATGAAGGGCTCTCAGCGCTGCTGACGCATGTTCGCTTTTGATAAGACAGCAAATCGTTGAATAAGCGTCTGAAGACTGTAAAATTTCAATGCCTTCTCGTGCTAACGCAAATACCAAGCGCTTCATAACACCTGGCGCACCATGTATGTTGTGACCTACAACCGTTATTTTAGAACAGTCTGGCATAATTTTATAGCTGAGTCTCAGCTTTTCAAGAATACCAACCATCTCGTCTGCCTGATTCGAAGTCACTGTAAATATTTTGCGGTCTTCGAAAAAGTTCATAAGGTCAATGTTGATTTGATGTGTTTCAAGTTCGTTAAGCAGTTCTCTAGAAACGGGGTCATCGCTTGTCGAAAAGACCAAGACCTGAGTAATGTCATTTTTACTCGCCACCGCTGTAACACTACGAGCCCTGTCCACTTCTGGCAGTGCCTCTTCTCTTCCGATGAAAGTACCTTCGCTCTCAGAAAAAGTATTCTTAATGATAAGCGGCTTATTCCCTCTTTTGGCGATGTCTATGGCTTTATGATCTACCACTTTAGCCCCATCGACCGCCATCTGATAAATGGCCTCATAACTGATATTCTTTAGCACCTGAGCGCCTTCAACAATTCGAGGGTCTGCCGTCATGACACCGTCCACATCTGTATAAATCTCGATGTACTCGGCGTCTAACTCAACCCCTAGTACTGCTGCCGTTGTATCACTGCCACCTCTGCCCAAGGTGGTAAGTTCTCCTGCTTCCGTCATGCCTTGGAACCCGGTAACGACAACAACACTCCCAGATTCAAGCGCTTTTCGCACTGAACTTTGGTTCATTTTGATGACGTTGGCATTGCCAAAGTCTCCGTCTGTTATAAGACCCGCTTGATGACCTGTCATCGCAACGGCTTTTGTGCCAAAGCTTTCGATTGTGTTCGCAACAATGGCTGCCGAAATCATTTCGCCGCAGTTGAGAATAAAGTCCAAGTTTTTTGAACTATAAGCTTCATTGGCACTTTTAAAAAAGTTGATCAGCGTGTCTGTCGCGTAGGGGTCGCCATTTCTGCCTATGGCTGAAACTACAATAACAGGACTAAAGCCCTGCGCTTTCAGGGCAATCGCATTGCGTGCGATTCGCGTTCTTGATTCGTGGGTTGTAACTGAGGTACCTCCGTACTTTTGAACCACTATTTTCATGGTTGCAACGCTCCTTTACAATGCCATCTATGATATGGCTATTTCGTGCCCGTTGACCCGAAACCGCCTTTTCCCCGTTCTGTGTCAGTGAGTTCAGTCACTGCAATGGTTTTAACGCGTTCATAACTTGCTATAACCAGCTGTGCAATACGCTCACCATCTTGAATGGTATATGTTTCACCACTTAAATTAATGACTGGAATTTTAAGTTCTCCCCGGTAATCGCTGTCTATCGTTCCCACACAATTCACCAAAGAGATACCGTGCTTAATTGATAAACCACTGCGTGGTCTGACTTGTCCTTCAAAGCCTACTGGTATTTCCACAAATAGTCCTGTAGGAACAAGCATTCGTTCTAAAGACTTTAACGTGATGGGTGTCTGTAAAAAAGCTCTTAAATCCATGCCGGACGCACCCTCTGTTTCATAGTCAGGAAGCGGATGGTGGGATGTATTTTTAATTTTGAGTTCCATAAGCCTCCAAAAGTCACTGGCTCAGTGCTTCATAAAATCGATTGTATATGTCTTCGGATTTGTACTTGCCCGTTTTACCAACTAAAGTTACCGCAAGATGTTTCGCGTCGAAAATCTCATTAGCTTGTCTTAAAACGTCTTCTCTTGTAATATTTTCAATACCACTAATAACCTCATCTAATGAACGGATTCGTCCCGAAAGTAACTCGGACTTACCAATCCAGTTCATGATATTGGTAGGGCCTTCCATGCCTAAGACAAAACTGCCCTTGAGTTGATTTCTATATTTAATAACCTCTTCTTCTGTTAAGTTACCAGATTTAAGATTTTCTATTTCTTCTAAAATCAATGCACTTACCTTATCCAAATTCTCTGGCAGCATGGAGGCATAAATCGTAAACATCCCGCTGTCATAGTAGAAACTCGGTTGAGAATCTATTGTATAGGAAAGACCATAGTCTTCACGAATTTTCTGGAATAATCTAGAACTTGAAACGCCGCCTACCACATTATTCAGTAGCAGGAACGGGTAAAGGTCTGCTGTATCATAACCATAACCTTTAAAGCCCATAATAAGATGCATTTGCTCAAAGTCTTTCTTCTTGTCCGTGTGGCCTGTACAAAAAGGAATATTTGCAACCTTAGGTACGTGCTGTTTGCAAACGCGCATCTCACCTATGGTTGACTCTAGCTTTGCAATCAAATCTGCTTCATCGTACCGACCTGACACCGCTACCACAATATTATCTGGTTGATAATGACGTTCAAAATACTGAAGTATCAACTCTTTGGTTAATGCCTTTACGCTTTTTTTAGTGCCAAGTATAGGCCGTTGTAACGCATGGCCTTTAAATGTGATTTCTGATAGCAGGTCATAAACCAACTCTTCAGGCGTATCATCATATAAATTAATTTCATCTAAGACGATCATTTTTTCTTTTTCAATTTCCGCTGGGTCAAAGACAGAATGCATAAGCATATCGCTAATAATATCTATTGCCAAATTCACATGTTCAGAAAGCACATGCGTATAGACACAAGTACACTCCTTACTGGTGAAGGCATTGAGTTCGCCACCCAAGTCATCAATTTCACTAGCAATTTCTTTGGCACTTCGGTTGGTCGTGCCCTTAAAGAGCATGTGCTCAATAAAGTGAGATACCCCGTTTAGCGCACTCGTTTCATTAATAGAACCGACCTTGATCCAAAATCCAATAGATGCCGATCTCATGTAATCCATTGGTTCTAGCATGACACGTATGCCATTTTTTAGCGTTATTTTTTTATGCATGGGCACCTCGTAATTTATTTGTTACAGGCTATAATAGCCTGACTTATTTTGTATTCAACTCTATTATACTGAACTGAAGCCGTGAGTACAACTACATCCGAAAGTTCGTTCTGTTGTATTCCCAGACGTAAAAATACGAGAGAACCTGTCAAACAGATTCTCTCGTTTTATGCATATTGACATGTCCTAAAAGATTATTAGGCTATCATTTTTTAACTATTTGTTTTCTTCTGTTAAAAGAACTTTTCTAGAAACATTAACACGCTTTTGTGCGTCTATTTCAATAACTTTAACCATCATTTCATCACCAATCTTGAAGGCTTCCTCAACTGTCTTGAGTCTTTCCTTTGTCAATTGTGAAATGTGGCAAAGTGCTTCTTTACCAGGAAGAAGTTCTACAAATGCGCCAAATGTCATGATTCTTACAACTTTAGCGTTATAGATTTCACCCACTTGAATTTCTTTGACGATGCCTTGAATTTCTTTAAGGGCATTTTCGCCGCCAATGCCATCGTTCGCAGTAATCAACACGCGACCAGTATCTTCGATGTCAATTTTAACGTTATGGTCAGCACAAATTCTTGTGATAACCTTACCGCCTGGCCCAATAACGTCTCTGAT
>JBGSUZ010000547.1:0-2426 GCA_041753235.1 Acidaminobacteraceae bacterium | reverse complement strand
GTTAAAGCGTTATACTTTTTTTCTTTAGTTTCCTCGTCGGTATTTAGTTTGTCAATATTTATCCTATCCATTTCAATAAGCGAATGAATATTTGTGCAAATATCCACAGACTGCTTCATAATTTCTATGACATCCTTGTCTGTTGTCCTATTGTTAATATCTTTTAGCTCAGTTAGAAGCTGTTGGTTTTGAGCATTCAAAGATTGCAGTTGCACAATATCATTATTAATGTCTGTTGCAATGGATTCTTTTGCATTGATGGTCTGCGTATTTAATGATTTGCTCGCTTGTAACACATTGCCTAAGCTGTCTACTTGTTCTGTGATTTTAGGCAAGAGTATGGTGGTTGAGTCTAGGTACTTCTGAAACTCAACTGAGTTCGTATTTTCTTTTGAAAGGTGTTCTTTCATCTTGGCAATGTCATTTTTGGCAGTTATTATTTCTGCTTTCAAGTCACTGATTTTCAATCTGTCTCTATCCGACTTTGACGTTTCCGTATGGAAGGTTTCAATCACCTGATCATTAACCGTCTTAACAAAATTACTTTTAATATTAGCAGCCAATTTCTCTTTAGCCACATTTGTAATTTTGGATGCAATTGCGTTCAACTTCTCATTTACCCTGTAAATAATAACGGGTTTTTGAGGTGTTGACGTACTAAGGCTGGTAAGTCTTGATGAGAAATTTTCTGGTATTTCTATCATGGCATAATACTTGCCTTCATTTAGGCCGTTATTACCTTGCCATTCATCTACAAACGTCCAGTTCATTGCTTTGTTTTCTTTCATGTTTTCAATAATACTGTCCCCAACATTGACGATTTTACCACCCATGGCAGCGCCCTCATCATTGTTGACGATTGCTACAGGTAAATTACCAGTATTGGCATACGGATCCCAACACGCATAGATATTGATCCATGCGTATAATGAGGGCAGCAGGCACAAGCCCGCTACCACAACAAATGCTGCAAAGTTTTTTCTGATTGCTCTAAAATCATGGACATTAACCAAAAACACAGGCTTAATGCCACGACTCCATATATGACCTATTGTACTCATTATTGCCTTTAGTAGCTTAAATGATTTATGTGATTTTTTCATGTCCTACCTCAATTCTATCTCTATTCACCTATGCCGGATGCCTTTAACATGTGCTCAAATTTCACAACCCAAGGATGTAACCGCTCAATTAGAAAATATCCAAATAAAATAAATACTACTCCAAATATGAACAAGGCTACAAAGTCCTTCATAACGCTGATGGCTAATGGGCCAGCAACGGCTTCCCTTAATCCGCCTACCGTATAAGTGAAGGGGCATAGGGGTTGTATGATTCTAAAGATGTCTGGGTCTACCTGAATCGGATAAGTACCACCACTGCCCACAAGTTGTAAAATCATATAGATAATTGAAAGTGCTTTACCTATATTACCGAGAGTAGACATTAATGTAAAGGTGATGATCGCATAGATCAAGGATGAGAATACCGAGAACATTATAAACATGGGTCCATCAACTACATAAATATTCAAGAGCACTATGTTTCCTACAGATGCGATGAGACCCTGAATCATAGCCAAGGTACAGAATATCATCATTTTACCAAAGTGTCTTTCTCTCGCTGAAAGCAGTTCCACGCCTTCAAAATAGCCAACTTTAGCTTTTAACACTGAATTAAGGATCATACAGCCAACCCAAAGGGCTAATGTCGTATAGATAGGTGCCATACTAGAACCATAATTAGGTATTGCATAAACTGACTCTGTCTTTAAATCAAATGGATTAGACATAAAGTCACCCATAAATTCAGGGTTACTTTGGAGAATCCCTATCATTAATGCTAAGTCACTATTGTCTATCATTTCAAACTTACTGCCTAATGAGCCAACGAGACTCTCGAACTCCACAAGCTTATCATTTAGGTTACCCGAAAAGTCAGAAGCCATTTGAGTGCCCTCTTTGGCTAGTTTCAAAGAACTGCTAATCTGATTATTTAAGTCTTGAGCCGATTGAATCATATCAGCGGCATCTTCCGTCGCAGTCAATAAGTTATCACTTATGGCGTTTAAGTCATCTTTTACACCATTGTTATATTGTTTAGCGGCATTGTTGAGTTGACCATTAATTTTTATACTGTCTTTATTAATTGTGTCTGCAATACCCTTAGAAATCGAATTCGTATTATTGATTTGTTGCTGTAATTTAGTAAATTGAGATTTTTGATCTTCTATATACGGTTGTATGTTTTGCAGTGAAGTAATAATGTCATAAAGACGTTCATTCCGTTCACCGTCCCTCTCTTTGACTTTGCCAAGTATTTCAATACCTCTATCAGTATAGCCAATCATTTTATCAATTTCTGCTGTAGCTTTAGTAATATTCGCATCTACAGTATCTATAGTTGTGTTTACATCCTCACCAGTT
>JBGSUZ010000546.1:0-2228 GCA_041753235.1 Acidaminobacteraceae bacterium | reverse complement strand
CTGTCATGCCCATAATTACCGTTAAAGCCATTGCTGTTTTTTTCATGTCTAATTCTCCTTTTAACGCATATTACGTTTATTATACAACATTTATTTCAATTTGAAAATATTGTAAATGAATTTCATCGCATAAATAACCCCAAATAAAAAACGCCTCTTCTTTCTAATTTCAAAAGAAAAGACGCTTCAAAATTTAACGCTGACCCGCCGCAAATTCACCCGGACAAATATCCATTACTTCTCTAACGGGCTGTATAAGCGCTCGCTCATACTGACAAGGCCACTGCACCTCTCGGCTCATGTTTCCTTGCTCGTCCAGCCCATCTATTGTTTCACCGCTACTCACTGGGGCATTTGCTTCAAAGACATAAGACGCCACATTATAAGCATGATTCACCACCTGATTTGGCTCCAAGCTATGAAAATGGTACTGAAGGTCAGGCAGCCCAACGGCGTAAAGACCAAGGGTATCTACCATCATGTCATCTGTGCCCTGAATGTTGAAAAAACGCACGTTAACAGCCGCGTAAATAAAACGGTCATTGCCCTCAGCAGGGTTATTGCGAATCTGATCTGCCGTCATTAACTTTCCAGCCGATGGCACCCAAACCGCCTTGCATTCTGGAAATAGTGCCAACCCCGTCTCAAGCCATTCCATTAACATATGACAACGGTCTTTGTAGTCCAGTTGTGAAGACATAAAATCCGATAGCAGCAAACTATAGCTACAACCTGCTAATAGCTCGTCACTGTCGTCCACATTCCAAAACTGAGCCCGGTCAAAATCGCTTATTTTGTCTTGGCTAAAAGGCACTGCGTCTGCCATCAACACTTGGGCTGGCATAGAACCTTTATTAAATACGACTTCATACGCCTTTATGGCAAATGAAGACAGCGCCGAATCTCCTGACACAATCGCCACTTCTCCAAATCTATTGTTCAAAGCTTCATGAATTTGCTTTACTTCCGGTTTAAGCGGTAAATGGTCAAATAAAAGGTGCATTTGAAATAGAGGCTGAAATTCACCCTGTTCCTGAGTTTCCTGATTAAATACTTCCTGTTTTTTCTTTTTCGAAAATAGTCCCATACAAACGCTCCTTAAATAGTTTAAACATAGCCTCGAATACTCTAATCCATAACCCGCTATGCTTACCCTACCATCATAACGTTTGTGTTTGACCTTTACAAGTCACACGCTTGACCTGCCAGTCTATAAGGCCCTTCATGAGCCTGCCGAAAACCTTCTTGCCTAAACTGAGTTTAACCTCATAAAAATAGTCGCTTTCCAGCCAGCCTCTTTGTTTCCAAAATGCGTAGTCCGCAGTCGATGTAACCGTCTTAGTCCTTAATCCATTGAAAAGGAACAGGTCGTAATAGCTGGGCATGTAGGGTGAATGGTTTGTAATGGCGTGTGACAACTCAGCGGCAAGTTTTTGAACCGCCTTCGACTGGGTATGATAATACTTTTCATTGAACGCCAGAATCGATGCCGTTTCCGTGCTTTTAAAATAGAAAGGTGACGCAATACTGACACCACCCACCAATTGGCAGCCCCAACCACTCGCCGTCATTTTCAGGTATTTAGCAACTTCTTTATGACCACCGCCGCCTGAGGTCACCACATAAGCCGCAGGCTTACCCACCAGTTCCTGACGATGAAACCAAAACGACAACCTGTCTATGAGTATTTTTAGTAGCCCCGAAACTTGGTATGCATAAACTGGCGCCGCAAATATAATACCATCTGCAGTGAGCAGCTTTTCCTTAATCAATTCTAAGTCATCCTTACACGGGCAAAGGGTTTCACTCTTTTTAAAACAAAGGTCACACCCTTTACAAGCTTCTATTTTGTAGTCCTTAAGAAAAATATAGTCAAATTCTGCCCCACTCATGAACTGAGCTAGTTCTTCACAAATGCTGTAGCTGTCACGCTTTCGGGGACTTCCCATAATCACTGCAATTTTCATAAAACACCTCCAACATAAATTAAAATAAAAAAAACACTATCCAACGTTGTATGTAGTTTCTAATTTCATAATATATACAACGTTGGATAGTGTCAATTATTTTTTTGTGTATTGAGTGTTTTATCTTTTCAAAGTTATTTCTGCTCCCCCATTAAAACGCCTGTCGCTTTCTCATAGCACTCCAAAAATGCACGCATTTTATCAGGGTCTTTCCCAGACGCCCCTTCAAGACTGCTACTTAAGTCCACACCAAAAGGTATG
>JBGSUZ010000545.1:0-3161 GCA_041753235.1 Acidaminobacteraceae bacterium | reverse complement strand
ACGACGCGAGTATTGGTGGGAAACGGTAAGACGTTCGGTTGAGTATAACTGTAGTTTAGTGCCGACGAACCGCAATGAAGCTGAAGAACTGTTTGAGAATATTTTTAACTTAAGACAGTTCCTTTCTGGTAGAACTTTCTGGGTAGGCAATACTGCGGTAGCGAGCGATTATCCAATGTCGAACTTCAACTGTTCGTTCCAAATTATTGATAGCTTCGATTCTTTCAAGGATGTTTTCTACTTATTGATGATTGGTTCAGGGGTAGGCGTTAGAATTCTTAAAGATGACGTTATCAAAATGCCAAAAATCCGTACGGATTATGAATTGATTCATAAGGACTACTCAGCAATTCCAATTAAAGAAAGAGAAGATTCTACAAGCCTTGAATTCTTCTATAACAATACCGTTAAAATTACGGTTGGCGATAGTAAAGAGGGCTGGGTTCAGTCGCTGGATTACTTCTTTAAGTTGTTATATTCCAATGAATACAGAAATATTAAAACGGTTATTGTAGATTATGACCATGTACGTCCAAAGGGTGAGAAACTCAACACATTTGGCGGTACGGCTAGTGGGCATACATCGCTTAAGAACATGTTTGAAAAAATTAACAAAGTTATAAAGAAAGCAGGACTTAGAGACAGCGCGTTAGATGATCAAAAACGTGTGAAGCTTAAGCCGATTGATGCATTAGATGTTGCCAATATTATTGGCGAAAACGTTGTTGTTGGCGGCGTTCGCAGAACAGCGGAGATTATTTTAGTAGATCAGGACGATGTGGAAGCAATTGAAGCTAAGTCTAACTTATACAAGCAGATTGATGGGCAGTGGGTGGTTGATAAGGAAATTATTCACCGTCAAATGTCTAATAACTCTATTTACTATACGCGTAAACCAACGCGCGACAAGCTCAAGTGGCAACTCGAAAAGATGCGTTATTCTGGGGAGCCAGGTTGGGTCAATGCGGAAGCTGGTGAAAAGCGTCGTCCTAACTTCAATGGCGTTAACCCATGTGGTGAAATTCTTCTAGATTCTAAGGGTCTGTGTAACCTGACGACAATCAACGTTTATGCCTTTGTCAAACCGGATGGGACATTGGATTACAACGGACTCTTTAAGGCACAGCGACTTTCAGCTCGTGCGGGTTATCGTATGACTTGTGTAGAACTTGAACTCAATCAATGGGACGAAGTTCAGCGCAGAGACAGATTGATTGGCTGTTCGCTTACTGGATGGCAGGACATGGTTAATGCCCTTCATATGACAAGGGACGAACAAATTGATCTGCTCAAGAAGTTGAGAAACATCGCTAAGAAGGAAGCTGAAGTTTATGCGATGGAAGTGGGTGGCGGCGTTCCTATTTTGGTGACAACAGTCAAGCCAGAAGGTACACTCAGTCAATTGCCAACGGTATCAAGCGGTGTTCACTATTCACATTCGCCTTACTTTATCAGAAGGGTCAGAATCAGTTCGGACGATCCGTTAGTGAAGGTTTGTGAAGAGTTGAACTATCCGGTATTCCCAGAAGTGGGTCAAGAGTTGGAGACTTGTTCAACAAAGGTTGTTGAGTTCCCAGTTAAGGCACCTGAGGGCAAGACTAAATACGATGTAACAGCGATTGAACAGCTTGAAAACTATAAGATGTTCATGGACAACTATGTTGACCACAACTGTTCAATTACAGTCCATGTACGCAACCATGAATGGGAAGCGGTAGAAGAATGGGTTTGGGAACACTGGGATGATTGCTTGGCGCTTTCGTTCTTGTCGCTGGATGACAACTTCTATGAATTACTGCCGTATGAGGCAATTGACGAAGATGAGTTCCATAAACGCGTTGAATCTATGCTACCTTTCAGACCTTCTTTAATTGCAAAGTATGAAAAGAAAGAAACGGTATTTGATATTGGAACAGATGGCTGTGAAAATGGCGTTTGCCCAGTAAGATAATTTATTATAGAATAAAATGGCATGGACTAAATGAGTCCATGCCATTTTTTATGATACTTAGAGGAGGCAGGACAATGAATTTACGGACATTAATGGACGAAGCCTTGAAATTAGTGGGCTTAGAGAAAGAACCATTTGATACAGGCATTATTTATGAGGGCGAAGGCATTAAGCGCGTGTTAATGGGGGTGGATATGGAAACCCCTGAAATGCTTCTGGCTAAAGAACTTGGTTATGATGCGGTGGTCAGTCACCACCCTCATACGGGGTCACCAACGGTGGATTTTGCCAAGGTTATGGACATTCAAATTGAGCGTATGACGAGCTTTGGTGTACCGATTAACCGAGCACAAAAATCGCTTAAAAAGAAACAGATGTCTGTAGATATTTCATCGCATGTAAGTAACTATGACCGGACAGCATCTGCGGCGAAGCTACTTCAAATGCCATATATGAATATTCACCTGCCAGCAGATATTCTTGGTGAAAGAGAAATTCAAAGTTATTTAGACGACAAGTTCAGTGACCAGCCAAAGACGAAGGTTAAAGAGGTAATTGAAGCCCTTAAAGCATTGGATATTTACAAGGATGCTCTTGCTGGCCCAGTGATTCGCGTGGGTGGGGAAAATGACTATGCGGGTAAGATTTGTGTGCTCTTTGCTGGTGGCACGAATGGCGGCGCCGATGTCTATAAAGCTTATTTTGATGCAGGCGTGGGTACTATTATTGCGATGCACGTGCCTGAAGATGTAAAAAAAGCAGTTGAAGAACAAAATATTGGTAATGTAATTGTGGCGGGTCATATGGCGAGCGACTCCATCGGTTTAAACCAGATTGCAGAACTTTGGAGAAGTTTAGGAATTGAGGTTGTCACAACGGCGGGAATTTTATAGAGAATTTTTCTTAAAGACTTAAAACTGAGTGGTTTTAAGTCTTTTTTTAGTGGTATTTATGGAGATAGGGGAGGCGATTAGAGAATTTGACAGAATAGGTTGTTAATAAATTAAAAATTTAGAATATTTAATTTATTTTAAGAAGGTTTTTTAAAACAGATATCGAATTAAAGCTATATGCAGTCAGCTGCCTCTTTGCGTCACCGCAGAGACCGCTCTTCTAAAAACCACTATTTTATATGAGGAAGCGAGGAAAAGGATTATGAAAAATTACAGCGTGGATCGGATTCGCAACATAGCCTTACTTGGTCATGGAG
>JBGSUZ010000544.1:0-4734 GCA_041753235.1 Acidaminobacteraceae bacterium | reverse complement strand
GAGAGACGGCTTTCAATTTGCCTTAAAAATTCATAGGAAGGACAAAATACAAAGTAATTGGCAACTTTGCTCTGCACCAGCGCTAAAATGTAAGCTGCCATCCGGTCATAGTGCCGTTCCCTTGCCTCTAAGCGTGTGTCTATGCCTGCACCTAGAAGCATCTGTCTATTGTCGTGAGGAAAAGGACTGTCCAGTACCAACTTACGACAACCCTTAATGCCTAATATTTCTTCATAGTAGTCATAAGGCGCCATGGTTGCTGAAAATATGATGGTTGACACGCTATTCCCATAAACCGCCTTTAACTGACTGCTTGGGTCAATGCAGACCATTTTACAGGTTCCGCTGTCTTCTAGGGTGTCCACCCATAAATGCCCCTCTGAAAAGTAGTCACTCATAAACTGAAACCGGTAACACCTCAATAAATATTCACTTGCTTGTTTGTCCAGTTCAAAACCTTCTGTGTCTAGCATATGGGTAATACAGTTATCAAACGCCTTCCCTAGAGTTGCCAGCAACTTGCCATTAATATATTCACTGCTACCAAAATCCTCTTCTTCTTTTTTTAGTGCTTTAGAAAGTGCCAGCATTTGACTATTTAACTTCCCTAGTGCTTTATAGGGCTGAGACGTCTTAGGAAAGGCTTTACGCAGTGCCATAATGTCATCCCGACACAAGGTTGCACTGAACATGTCTCTGCCCCTCTGAGGCAGATTATGGGCCTCATCGACTAGAAAGGCATATTTTTCTGTCACCTCCACAAAAAAACGCTGGAGTTTCGCCAGTGGATCAAAAATATAATTGTAGTCACAGACGATTACGTCCGAAAAACTGGCCACGTCTAGCGCAAATTCCGCTGGACAAACTTGATGCTTCTTGGCATAGGCTTCTACAGCCACTCGGTCCATATTGTCCTCATGACTGAGCGCATCCATTAAACAGGCATTGATTCGGTCAAAATGCCCTTTTGCATACGGGCAGTCTTCTGGGTTGCACTTTTTCTCGCTCGTAAAGCAAATCCGTTCTTTTGCGGTCAGCGTGACGCTTTTAACTTCTGCACCCGCTTGACGCATGAGGTTTAAGCTTTCCTCAGCAACAGTTCGCGCTACCGTTTTCGCTGTTAGGTAAAAAATCCGGTCCAAATGGCCCTCACCCATAGCCTTTAATGAAGGAAATAATGTAGACACGGTTTTTCCAACGCCAGTTGGCGCCTCTGCCATCATGACAAACTGATCTCTCACCGCACTGTAGACCGCCGCCGCCAACTTGCGCTGACCATTTCTATAGCCCGAATAAGGAAAATTCAATGACTTTAAGCTCTCTTCACGCTGTTTTAGCCAAACTTGGGTTAATTCATGCCACTGTCCATATTGATTCAATAAATCGTTTACAAACTCAGACAACCAAGTTGCGGACTTAGTCTGCAAAAAGTCCTTACGCTCCGCCATCGGCATATTCGCATAGGTCAGCATAATCTCGACTGAATCAAGCCCTTCTTCGAGGGCTAACATGTGCGCATAACAATAAGCCTGAGCCCAGTGAACAAATTCGCCTTCTTGGTCCCATTCACCCAGTTTTCTTCGCGTACTCTTGATTTCGTGAATTCCCTTTCTATGGAAAACGCCGTCCGCACGGCCTTGAAGTGTTAAATCCATGGATTCACATTTTAATTTAAAACTGACTTCTTTTTCCCAACCCGCTTCATATTCCGATTGAAGGGCTTTATGAACCTCTTGCCCTTCCTGCATACGTCCGCTGGCACCAAAGCGAACGTCTATGTCCCCACTTCTAAGTACCAGATTAACTAAATCTCTGACCGATAAAGCAGACTTCATCCGCTCGCCTCCTTTTTAACCGCACATATGTTCTTTGACTATTGTAGCACTTTTTTAAACACGAAAAAAGTGCCACACCCAATCCAATAGGTGTGGCACTTCACTTCATGTTTCGTCATGCAGGCAACTAACGGTTAAATACCATGTAGTCTTTCTCTGCTTTGAGTACTTTTCTGGAATATGTGGTACTGTAGGTACCGTGTTTTTGAAAATATCTTTTCAAATTACTCGGTCCTCGATTGTATTCGGAAAGAATGCGGTTATAGTCTTCACCGTAATTTTCCTTCAACAAATTCAAATAGGCCGCTGCAAGGCCAATATTATATTCGGGATCAAAAATGCGATCAGGATTGTACTTGAGTCCAAGCTCATTTCCAAAATCCTTCGCGAGCCACCTCTCAGTTGCCGGGATGATTTGCATAAAGCCACGGTCTCTCGACGTGCCCACTTCCCACTGATTGAAGTTGCTTTCTACTTCAATGACTGACAAGATCAATGAAGGATTTAGATCGTAACGATCAGCATATTTTATTAAAGTAACTGCTGAACGGTAGTCTAAGGGTGTTCCTTTGGCAATAGCCTTCGCCCGCGCTTCGACGCTGTTGGCTGCTGGTATTGCTGTTTTAGCAGCAATTGCAACAACCGTAGTCTGAGCTGACGACGCTTTCATAGCTGTCGGTGTTCCGATGGCCTGTTTGTCCTGCCCTTGTTTTTCTATAATAGTTGGATTGTTTTTAGTAGTTTCCGCAAATGATGTAGATGTCCCGAATTCCAGAATCTGTACCCTGTTATTGACGATCGGCATCGGTCCAAAAGTACTTACCAGTAACAATGCAGCACTGAGTAAGCAAGACACGGCCACGCTTTTATAACAAGTCATGGTTCTGTTTCACACCTTTCTCTTTTTTAAAATATCTATGGTATAAAATCAAATGGGCCGACTAGCGACCCATCCGATGACTAACTGATTATACCACAGACTTAAATAAAATCAACAGTGCTTTACCGGTTTAGAACCTAAATTCAGGCTCAATTATTGTATAAAACTTACTAAAACTCAGCTCAACTGTAATACGCCCCACTTTTGAACCAGAATCATCCAATACGTTTAAAAATACTTCTATGCCATCATTTGTAATTACAAAGTTGTTTATTTCATCCAATTTTATAGGTTCAACCCGCTGAAACGTACCTATATCATAGTTTGTAACGCCTTGTTCAAGAGATTCCAATATTTTCTTTTTTTGTAGGCGATAATTCAAAAAAAGTTCTTCAAATTGAAGTTCACGCCCACTAGCAAAATCATAGTTCAAACAAGCAACAGAATCAATCTTCTGACCGTTTTCATAGATAATTTGAATGTCTTGATACAGGGCCATTAGACTCTTATGCGCATAGGTAATTTTATAAGAGGTCTGCATCCGCCAGTTCTGAATTTGATACCCTCGATGCCAGCCCTGATATACGTATTTATAAACGTTTTGAAGGAGTTTCTCATTAACATTTTCACTCTCAGAATAGTGCCGATACCCCTCAATTCTTGGAATATACTGATGGTCTCCTGAGAAGCTGATCATGTCAGTTTTGACTTTAATGTGATCACTTCTTGATACGATAAAATCTATACGGTTTTTTTGAATGCCATCATGGATATATTGAAGAAAATCATACACGACAACATCATCATTTCGCATTACCATTTTTGTGTATCTATTTAACAACAAACCCAAATTTTCGGACTTTAGGTACTGTGACAGCCTCAAATAAGAGTTTATCAAGCCTTGGTCCACTTTTCCAGTGAAATTGTCATAACTTTCAAACGATTTGTTTCCAAAAATATAGACATCTAATTCATCATTAAATAGCGCCTGTATTTCGTGATTCTTATCTGAAAGTGGAAATCTATTTATAAAGTAGTCACATTTAAGCAGTAATTTTTCTACATTTTTGTAATACAAATCCTTTTTTGCCGTTTCTCGCGAAGCTACCGTATCCGTTAAATCCATAATTTCAAGATAAGCCAAGCCTTCTTCAGACAGCCCTAAGAAAGCATTTTCAAGGCGTTTATAGTCTATGAAGGGGTGGTAAAGATTTTTGTCCCGCTTCAGATAATAGCCCGATGCGTCTAATTCCTCCATGACCTTTCTAAAGTTATATTCTTCTATAGTTTGTATTAATTCCGGTCGGTAAGCGTAATAAAAATACTTGTAAACCATTTTATGGTTACCTTGAAAGAAGATTTTTTGGTCATATATTGGACGCTGCGCCAATAAATAGGCGTGATATTTATACATGACCTTCGTTTTTTCCTGTGCGCTTAAGTAGGCAAGTTCTCGGTCAATATAATTAAGTACCTTCGGGGGCGTCGTATTTCGATTCGTCATCATGTTCATCATACGACTGAGTTCCTCAAAGACATCGTTGTCGATACCTGGACGAATCGCCGAAGACCATATTTTAGGCTTTACTTCTGTAAAAGGAAGTGCAAGTAACAACAGGACTATTATTAAAAGAAACGAACCAATCCGGCGCTTATTGCCTCTCCACTTAATCATAGAGTTCCTCCACAGTTTTAAGCGCAAAGTAGAAACAGACCCCTGACGCTTCAGCTAAATTATAAGCGCCATAATCCGCCTCGTGGAGCTCCAGAATATTTTTTACAATTGCAAGGCCTAGTCCCGAGCCACCATTGTCTTTACTTCGAGAGTTCTCTACACGGTAGAACTTCTCCCAAATCATTTTCATCTTGCCTTCTGGAATGACATCGCCATCGTTTTCTATACCTACAAAACAACGATTCTCGTCAGTCATTTTAATAGAAATACGAATTTCTCCACCAGGTCTGCCATAACGAATGGCATTGCTGAGCAAATTATTGACGACCATTTCCAGTTTGCCA
>JBGSUZ010000543.1:0-3968 GCA_041753235.1 Acidaminobacteraceae bacterium | reverse complement strand
GGCTTGTTAAAGTGCGTCAAAAATCAAGTCCTCCCTAATAGGCTCCAATCGGACATCCGCAAATGAACACAAGATAGACCAATAAGTGCGAACAAAGGTGGTGCTGCAATCTAATTTCTTAGATTTGCAACACCACCTTTTATGTTTATTAATTTATTCCATCAATTCTCTTCCGAAATACATCGATGCCCTTGCCTTAAGCTTAGATAAATGGTTACGTAGTTCTACCATCCATTCAGGTTCTTCTAAGCAACGCTCTTCAGTTGCTTTTAGGATTCTACAATACTTATAAAGGTTAGCAAAACGCTCAAACAACTCTCTATGACTTGCGTAAGCAGCTGGCATAGTTCTTACAGACTCATAACCTGTCACGAATGCGCTTTCTAATGCGTCTGTATCTACCGTCTCAGATTCTTCATGAATGCTTCTGAGCGCCAAATAGACATCTTGCGCATACCAATGGTACATGGCGTCATCAAAATCTATGATACTCATCTTTTGCTGATTTTTATCGTAAAAGAGATTGTCTAGTTCAAAATCGTAATGAATTAAGCCGTAACTGTCATTGTCTTTTTCTAAAAGGTCAAATGCTTTGCTAAGCAAGTGAAGCTCAGCCCGTGCCAACGCTTCCTGCGGCTTCCCTTGAAGCATAGTTGCCATATTTTCTAAGCAGTCTAAATAACTTTTTCTGCAAGTATGCTTTGGTTTATAGTCTGCCGAAGCCATATGAAGATTAGCAAGACTTATCCCTTGCAGTCTACACATTTTCAATGTTAATGGCAATTCACCAAGTTGTTGTCCGTCAACACGCTTAAATACACTTGATAAGTAGGTCCCCCAAGGTGTCTCTACCTGTTCTAGGTATTTACCTTTTTTAGAAGGTACAGCTTCTAAAACTGGAATGCCATAGCCTTTAAGATAATCAATAAAATCTAATTCCGCCGCTACACAGTCTATATCCTTTTCCTCAATTGGTGCAAATCTGAGCAAATGTATATTGCCTTTTGACCTGAAAGGATAGATTGCATTGGATGAAATTCTGAAATATTGAAACAGCTCTAAAGATTCCGCATCGTGTTCCCAATAATTCACAAGCACTTTTGCCAACTCAGGGTTATCAAATAGGTATTTCAATTTAAGCATTGGGGTGTTACCCTCCCTTTTCAGTTAAAACACAGTCATTTTTCCATTTGTTATAGCATAGCATGGTTATGCTCACTCAGCGCTGGAAAATTTTATTTTAAAAGAAAATTCTAGCTATAAATGACCCTTGGTCATATATTAGTTTTAATTCATAATTATGGCGTTTGAGTACCGTCGCCACAATACTTAGTCCAAGCCCTGTACCGCTAATTAATCTACTTCTAGAACGCTCAGCGACATAAAATGGCTCCTTAAGCCGCAGCATTGTCTCCTCTAACATTTCAGAAGAAGCATTTTGAACAGTTAGCGTAATCTGATTTGTGAGTGAATCTTGACAAATTTCAAAATAAATTTCGGGTTGTACTGTATACTTAATCGCATTGCTGAGTAAATTTTGAACGACAATACGCAGCATGTCTTCATCGCATTCTATTAGTGCATTCTCCGTGAACTTACTTTTAATATATAACGCTTGTGCTTCTAGTACAGGTTGAAAATTATCCATCACGTTTTGACTTAAATGAATTAAGTCTACTGGTCTTTTTTCAAACTGAATTTGCTCATATTTAGCTAATGCCAGCATTTGATCTATCATGTGACTCAAATGACCAACTTGAGTCATAATGATTTCAGCCCCTTTTTCAGATTCTATACCATCTCTTATGCCTGCCGCATAAGCATTGATTAGCGCCAAAGGGGTTTTCATTTCATGGCTCATGCCTTGAATGGTCTCCTTCAAAAGCTCATTTTTTTCCGTCATTTGAAGGTGATAGTTTTCTAGTTCACTGCTCATTTGATTAAGGCTAACGCCTAGAGATTCTAATTCATCGCCTGTTCTCAAATCACTTTTAACGAATTCATGTCGTGCGATTGCTTCCGATTGTGCTTTTAACTGTGCTATCGGTTTGGTTAAACGAACCGATACCTGCCACATTAAAAGCATCGCTAAACCATAGACGCCTAAGAAAGCAAAAGGCAAATAACGATTAATGAGTTGAATCAAAGCCATCCCATCTACCATAGAAATAACTAAAATAACTGCTTTGTCCTCATAAGGAAAGAGATAGGCCAGATAGGTGTTTTGAGCCTTGCCCTGATCAAAGCGCATAAATAATTGCTTCCCTTGTCGCATCATTTCTATGCGGTCTTCTACAAACCAGAGCTTTGTAACGGCTAATTTTTTAGCACTTAAAGCCCAACGAACCGAATCATTAAACTTCGTTTCGTGATAGGTTAAATTCACAGCAACTGCAGTGATTGCAGTGTCCTCTCCAATTTTATCTAAGTAGGTGTCTAACTGGCTAAGTTTAGGTTTTTCCCATTGTAAGGTATTCATAGCATTTACCAGCGCCGCCTTCTGACCACTCTCATAAACTGACTGGATGGTGAAATTCATGAGCAAGTATAAAACGACAAAAAGCAACAGAAACACTAGGCTGATTCTGCGCCACAATTTATAGCCAATTTTTGAAATTTTAAAGTCCAAAGCGATACCCCATTCCTCTGATGGTCGTTATATAGGACTCTCCTATTTTACTGCGAAGCCGCTTGACCTGTGTGTCCACGGTTCGGTTGTCTCCATCAAAATCATAGCCCCAAACCGCATCTATGAGCTGTTGACGACTCAGCAGTTTATCTTGATGGCGCATCAGGTAGCATAGAAGCTCATATTCTTTAGCCGTCATATCCACTAGCGCATTAGATAAGTATACCTGTGACGTGTTCGTATCCACAGTTAATGCGCCACAGTTTAGCTTTGACTCAAGGCTTAATAGTTTCTTGATCCTCAGCATTAAAATTTTAGGATCAAAGGGTTTGCGAATAAAGTCGTCCATGCCCGCGCTGAGACTGAGCCATTCATCCTCTTGTGCACTTTTTGCCGTTATCATAATCAACTTGGCGTCTGAGGCGGCTTTCGCCGCCTTAGCCACCTCAATGCCACTAAGTTTGGGCATCATCCAGTCAAGTACCATTAAATCAAAGCGCTGCTCATGCATAGCTTCCAGTGCCTCTTCACCATCTTTGGCAATAGTGACGCTGTAGCCCTCAAGTTTCATATAAGCTGCTACTATTGCAGCCATTTCAGGTTCGTCTTCTGCCAGCAGCACCTTGATCTGCATGGACTCACTTCCTTTCACCTTCTAAAACAAGACATTTATTCGCACTAATCACTTTACCATCATAGGTAAATGGCATATCTGAGAAATTAGCTATAACTGCTAAATCGGTTCCAAACATTGTCATTTGAACAGTGCGTTCATCATTTAAGCACTTAAAGTCGGTCATTTCTCTTTGAACCGCTTTCGTATGGAAAGGACGCCACTGCTTGTTGTGGTTAACAATAAGCTTTTTATTGGCCTGCCACTGTTTTTCGTCCAAATGGTAGAGCGGCGGTATGTTATAAAGTATTTCTTTAAGCATACGCTGTGCTACTTCATCTTTTAATTTTAATGTTGACCAACTCCATTGGTAGGTTGTAATAACAGAATCATTATACACCAATTTATAGAGTGGCACGTCGTACAACGGGTTCATGAATATTTCCTTATATAGCGCTTTAAGTGGCACTGGTTTGGCAAAGACCTCCGGCACACCGCCCTTATAAGCGTAATACTTACCTAAATAGTATGGACTTTGCTTGTTCTTGCTCATATCTGGGTCCATCCATGAGAAGGCTGGAAGCTCTATACCGTGGGCAAAAGCTATGGTTTGGCTGGCAAAGTCATTACCGCCTTCTGAACCAATCACTAAGTTTTTCGAATCACGAATATAAGTCATGCGAGAAAGTCTTGCGGCTATATCCTGCTCTACTGTTGTAATATGGT
>JBGSUZ010000542.1:0-4620 GCA_041753235.1 Acidaminobacteraceae bacterium | reverse complement strand
ACAGCAGAGCGCGCTATACAAAAGGGACAATCCATTTTAAAGCAATTGGCAGAGGACATTAAGGCAATATGGAATGCGCCAGAAACCTTTTTTGAAACGCTCAATGGACAGTCAAAATTTAAAGAGAGTTTAACACTACTTGGCATCATCCTTTTATTCCAATTGCTGAATTTGGCAGTAAGTTACGGTCTTATTTTTAACAAGGTTAGTCCTTTCATGGGTTCCTATTTACCTTCTCTACCAACCGTACTTTTGAGCCAGCTGTGTTTAATGGCATTATTTTATGGCAGTATTGTGTTGATCGGTTTTGGCATGGGACAAAAACAGGGTAACAATGACTATGCGAATTTTAAGGACTATTTAGCGATTTACGCCTATGGTTCGGTTCCAATGCTCTTAAGTTTTGTACTGGTCTTATTCTTTAACTTTACTACAGTTTATGTTATTAGCATTGGTGCAGCAACTTTACAGATTGCCAGCAGCATGATGATTGGCCTTGGCTTATGTCAGCGTTATGGCTATTCTAAAATTCGTGATTTCATGATTGTCAGTGCAGGTGTATACTTCGCTTATGAGTTAGTGGATTATATTGCAAGTATGATTTTATAAACTACAAAATTGAATACGCACATAAAGAAAACCGCTGATTACTCAGCGGTTTTTGCATTTATAAACTCTGGAATTGGATAAGCATCGCTTAGTTTAATGCCGTTTAGTGCTTCAACTGGTTGATCGTTAACTGTAAAACGTACCTCGTCTATGAGACCTGAGCGGCTTAGATTAAGCGCCACTGCATCGAGCAACATTTGTGTCAGCTTTGGATCGTCACCGTATAACTTGCCAGAAATGCTTATGTTTACAGTAACTGCTTTTAAATTGGAAGGATCCGAGACTGCACTAAGCGTAACATTATCAGGAACTGGGCTGTAGCAGAGCTTTCCATTAGCAGTGTCAGGCGTTGACATAGCTGTAAGTACTTCTTGAACAGTCGTAAATGTTTTTGCCCCCGATACAAAGAGGACGCGCCCCCCCACCGTTGTCAGATTGAAGAACTCTTTAGTCTCAGCGGGTCTAAAAATAGGACTCGGTACATCTGTTGCAGCCCACTGCGGTGTAACGGGTTTGTTAGCAACATAAAGGTTAATTTCTTTAATATAAGGCAGACTAAAATAAGTTTTGCTGAGTATTTCAGTCATCTGTGCTTCTGTCAGACCAGCTTTTTTTGCCGCGTCTACATCTGAGGTGTTCATGTAAAGACTTAACTTGCCATTTGAGTGTTTGATATTTCTAATTCTTGGGGTAGATTGGCCTGTTTTAAAACCAGGTATATTGCCGGGACCGCTAAGCAGATGATTTGCCATTCTTCTAAGGGTTTTATCTTTTGCGACACCCTCTGTAATTGGCAATACACGACCGCCAGTTGTTGGATAATAGTATGTAACTGGTGTCAAACTACCAAAGTCATCGAAAAGGGTTTTATAAGCGCTTTGTTTAAACCAACTGACATTGACCGTTACTTCCGGTGCATCTGCTGTCAATTCTGAGCGAGATTTTATTTTGAGTTGATACTGTCCATCCATCAGCTGAGTAAGACTTGCGAGGCTAATAGAGAAGTCAACATTTGTTCCTAAAGTTTGACCTACAGTCAATGCTTCTTGAGGAACCGTTAAGATTTGTGCGTCGCCGCTTTGTTCATTCACCCATTCAAAAGTAAGCTTGGACAAGACATCGGATTGGAGGTCGCCAAGTTTTTCATCGCCTGAGAGCTGAAGTTTTAGCTCTGAAGGGTTAAAGAGGTAGCTATCACCACTATAGTTAATGCTGTATTGGCTACTTTTCACCGTTTCAGAAATGACGGCTTCCTGCTTTTCATTTTCCTTTTTTTCCTCTATGGCTTTGTATTTTTCCCAGGAAACATCGACTTGCAAGGCCTTCATATCTATTGGCATAACCGTTAATGAATAAATCATAATCAAAAAAAGTAAAATATTTACTATGTATTTCATAAAATCCCTCCTAAGGGTGTTAAAAGACAGTATACACTTTATTATAGAATAAAAAGAGAGGCTTTGCCACCGAAATATATGCGATTTACTTGATTTGTAATGCTTTTTCGTATACAATCTTAAGGATATTTCGGTGCAGTTGGGCATCGGTGCGTATTAAATGTAAAAAGCAGGAAACTGCAACAGTAGGAGGCGTTATTGTGTCTGTAGAAAAGGACCAGATTTATCAAGTAGAAATAATTGACTTAGGCGAGAGCGGCGAAGGCATAGGCAAATACGAAGGCATGACGGTTTTCGTGGACGGCGGCATTGTCGGTGACGTGGTCAAAGTTAAAATAAATACGGTGAAAAAGAATTATGCTTTAGGTAAAGTTGTAAAAATGATTAAACCTTCAGCGTTTAGAGTAGAGCCAGCTTGTCCGTATTTCAAAAAGTGTGGCGGCTGTCAAATCATGAACATGGACTATACAAAAGGTCAGCTCTTTTATAAGGAAAAAGGCGTCAAGGATGCTATAGAGCGCATTGGCGGTTTTACAGACGTGGAAGTTTTACCAATCATCGGCATGGAAACCCCATTCCGTTACCGTAACAAGGGTCAATACCTAGTCGCAGAGGGCAAGCAGGGCGTACAAATCGGTTTCTTCCAAAAGGGAACTCACAGCGTTGTGAACATTGACGACTGTCTGCTTCAAAGCGAGCAACATCAGATTATCAATCAGATAGTTCGCGACTTTGTCATGGAATTTGGCATTAAAATTTATGACGAGAAGACTCATAAAGGCATGCTCAGACATGTCATGATTCGTCACAGCGAAGCACTTGGCGAAATTATGGTGGTCTTAGTGGTCAATGGCGAGTACTTGCCAAAGGAAGCTATGCTGAGAGAGCGCCTTGTGGAAGCTGTGCCAGAACTTAAGTCTTTGATTGTCAACGTCAACACGGCTAAAGGCAACAAAGTCTTGGGCAATAAGAACCGAGTGCTGGCAGGTTCTGAGACGATTACAGACCAAATTGGCAACTTGAAGTTTAACATTAACCCGCTTTCGTTCTTCCAAGTAAACCCGGTGCAAACTGAGGTGCTTTATGCGAAAGCCCTTGAATACGCAGACCTTTCAGGCGATGAAACCGTTTTCGATATTTACTGTGGTATTGGTGCAATTTCCTTGTTCCTAGCACAAAAAGCGAAAAAGGTCATAGGCATAGAGTTGATTCAAGAAGCTATAGACGATGCAAAAGCAAATGCTGCTAATAACGGCTTTAGCAACTGTGAGTTCCATGTGGGCAAAGCAGAAACGGTTATTTCAGAGCTTTACGAAGCAGGCAATAAAGCCGATGTGGTTGTGGTAGACCCACCTAGAAAAGGCTGTGAGCCTGAGGTACTGGAAACCATTTTAGCAATGGCGCCTAAGCGCATTGTCTATGTATCTTGCAAGCCGTCTACTATGGCAAGGGATTTGAAGATTCTTTGTGAGAGTGGGGCGTATAAAATTGCTGCGGTGCAACCGGTTGATCAGTTTGGGCATACGGTGCATGTGGAGTGTGTGGTTAAGTTGGAGAAAATATAGAAGTAAGTGTAATATAATAAACCCTTGGGCGTCAGAAAACAAATGATGCTCAAGGTTTTTTTTTTTAATAACAGGTGGTTAGGTACGTTTATTTAAGGGAACGTATTGTTTTCCACACTAATATTATACCATGTTTAACACAAAAAATATAGAATTACAATTTGTGGAACGTTGCGCTATAATAGGCATATTAAGGCTTTAAGGGGGAAACAATATGAATAATTACGAAGAAAACAGAAGTGTTATGAAATCTAAAATAAGTGATACAGATTATAAGTTGTCATCTGATATGTCGCTCGGAATTCCACAACCACTATTTCAGAAAAACATTCCTAAGAACACGCCGATAATAAACTTACCTGAAATTAATTCTGAAACAGCACCTAAAGGAGATTTTTTTACTTGCACATGTAGCAGAATTAGTAGGAGAATGTATTCTGATAACCCTATGACACTATTTGACTTGTCGTTTCTATTATGGTGTACCCAAGGGGTTAAAAAGGTAATCGGCGGCTATCGGAAGTATTTAAAAGATGGTTCAGGAAGAAACTATCTACGTCCAATAGCCGTAGCCGGAAACTCATATGAAACATACCTTTCTATAAATAATGTTGAAGGAGTTCAAAGTGGGATATGGAGGTACTTACCATTATCACATCAAATTGTTTTTTTAAAAAGTGTAGAAAATTTGCAAGCTAGAATTTCTGATACATTCACGAATCCAAGTCAGAATCAAAGCTATACATCTAAAGCAGCGGTTGTTTTCTTTTGGGCATGTACGCCTTATAAAGGTGAGTGGGCAGGAGGAAACTCGCATAAAAATATGCTTTTGGAATTAGGTTATATATCTCACCAACTATATTTAGCTACTGAGGTTTTGGGGTGTGGATGCTGTGCAATAGCTGGCTATTATCAGGAAAAAGCAGATGAACTTATTGGAGTTGATGGTATAGAGGAATTTACAGTTTTATGTTCATCTGTCGGACACGTAATACCGGACGAGAATAATTGGGTAGAGAGATATCCAGATGCTCGTATAAATCCTGACT
>JBGSUZ010000541.1:0-16592 GCA_041753235.1 Acidaminobacteraceae bacterium | reverse complement strand
GCTATCAACCCTACGGCAGCAGGCGAAGGCAAGACAACAACTAACGTTGGTCTTAGCATGGGCCTTGCAAAAATCGGCAAAAAGACCTTTACAGCCCTCAGAGAGCCATCGCTTGGACCTTGCTTCGGCGTTAAGGGCGGTGCTGCTGGCGGCGGATATGCACAGGTCGTACCTATGGACGACATCAACCTCCACTTCACTGGAGACATTCACGCAGTAACAACAGCCAACAACTTACTGGCGGCGCTGTTAGACAACCACCTTCACCAAGGCAATGTGCTAGCGATTGACCCTAAGCGCATCGTTTGGAGAAGATGCGTGGACATGAATGACAGAGCGCTCAGAAACATCGTCGTCGGCATGGGTAATAAAGGTGACGGCGTTGTAAGACAAGACGGCTTTGATATTGCGGTAGCTTCTGAAATTATGGCAATCCTCTGTCTGGCAACAAGCATGAAAGACCTTAAAGAAAGACTTTCTAGAATGGTCGTGGCTTACTCTTACTCAGGAAAACCTGTTACGGCAGGCGACCTAGAAGCGACAGGTTCACTGGCACTCCTTCTTAAGGATGCAATCATGCCGAACATCGTTCAGACACTTGAAAATACACCAGCATTAATTCACGGTGGTCCATTTGCTAACATTGCCCACGGTTGCAACTCAGTTGTAGCGACTAAAATGGCACTTAAGTTAGCGGATTACGTGGTCACTGAAGCGGGCTTCGGAGCAGACCTTGGTGCTGAGAAATTCTTCAACATCAAATGCCGCTACGCAAACCTCAAACCATCGGCTGTCGTTATTGTAGCGACGGTAAGAGCACTTAAAAACCACGGTGGCGTGAAGAAAGCTGACCTGAACAACGAAAACTTAGAAGCGCTTAAAAACGGTTTTGAAAACCTTGAAAAGCAAATTGAGAACGTTCAAAAATTTGGCGTTCCAGCGATAGTCGCTATCAATGCTTTCCCAACGGACACAGCTGCTGAACTTAAATACGTTGAAGATCGCTGTAATGAAATGGGCGTAGACGTTGTACTTTCAGAAGTATGGGCAAAAGGTGGCGAAGGCGGCGTAGCCTTAGCTGAGAAAGTAGTAGAAGTTGCGGAGTCTGGCAGAGCCAACTACAAGCCTTTATATGAACTCAGCCTTTCTGCGAAAGAAAAAATAGAAACGATTGCTCGCGAAATTTACGGCGCTGATGGCGTTGACTTTACAGCGAAGGCACTTAAAGATATTGCTAAATTTGAAGAAGATGGTATTGGTCACTTGCCAATTTGTATGGCAAAGACACAATATTCCCTATCAGATGACCCAACACTGCTCGGCAGACCGAAAAACTTCAGAATTACAGTTAGAGAAGTTAAGGCTTCTGCAGGTGCTGGCTTCCTCGTTGCACTCTCAGGTGACATTATGAGAATGCCGGGTCTGCCTAAAGTACCTTCGGCGAACCACATTGACATTCTTGAAAATGGAGAAATTATCGGCCTGTTCTAGTTGAGTGTACAGGGTCAGCTAAGCGAAAATGTGAGGAGGAAAACCATGAAATACGATGTGATTGTTAAAAATGCAATGATACCAGTAATGAATGAAAATGATACGGTCATCACGAACATCCTCGTTAAAGATCAAAAGATCGCAGGTTTTTTAGAAACAGTAGACGGCTTAGAAGCAGATGAGATTATTGATGCAGAAGGTAACTTGGTGCTACCGGGTTGTATCGACTCTCATACCCACTTTATGGATCCGGGTTTTACACACCGTGAAACCTTCCTGACAGGTACAAGCCAATCGGCTGCTGGTGGGGTTACGACAATTATTGATATGCCTTGTTGTTCTTCACCGCGTTCTGTACGCTGTGTAAGCTCCCTTAACGAAAAGTTAGCGGCAGTTGGCCCTCAGGCGATTGTTGACTATGCAATGTGGGGTGGCGTTACAGGTGAAGATGTGCGTGAAGGTAATCTTCATCACATTAAGGAACAAGCAGATGCAGGCGTTGTTGCTTTCAAAGTTTATATGACACCATCTGTTCCAACTTACAACCGTGTTACTGACCCAGAAATGCACGTTGTTTTCAAAGAAGTGGCTAAAGTCGGCCTTCCGGTTGGCGTTCACGCTGAAAACTTTGCAATGTGTGACTATTACGTTAAGGATTATCAAAAGCAAGGCCGTACAGATGGCCCAGCTTGGTCGGAAGCAAGACTTGAGCTTGCTGAAAAAGCAGCTATCCAACTTGGTATTGCTTTCTCGGAAGAGACAATGGCGCGCTACCATGTTGTACACATGAGTACTGGCATCGGCGCAAGACTTATTGGTGAAGCGAAGCAAAGAGGTCTCAGTGTGACTTCTGAAGTTTGCCCACACTACTTAGTGCTCAATGCCCCTGAAGCGATGACGGAATTTGGCGCTTTCGCTAAAATTGCACCACCGCTTAGAACAAAACAAGATAATATAGAACTTTGGGAAGGCCTTGCAAACGGTAGCGTAGACTTCGTAGCAACAGACCATGCCCCATATAAAATTCAAGCTAACAAAGACAACGATGATGTGCCAGTCGAAAAAGATGCACCGGGTATGAACATCTGGACAGCTTTCCCAGGTATTTCGGGAACTGAGACAATGGTTAACATCCTTGTCAGCGAAGGCTATAACAAAGGTCGCCTTAGCTTAGAAAGACTTGTAGAAGTCCTTTCAAAGAATGCGGCAGTCCACTATGGTCTTTACCCTAAGAAAGGCGCTATGAACATTGGTTCAGACGCTGACCTTACAATCATTGACCTGAAAAAAGCTTGGACAATTGACAAAGATATTTCCTTTATGAAAAACAAATACACACCACTCCATGGTCTTAAGTTAACAGGCAAAGTGGTTAAGACGGTTCTCAGAGGCACTATGGTTTACAAGGAAGAAGCTAGCGAAACTAAGGGCACAATTCTTGTAGAACCGGGCTTTGGTGAATACGTTAAGCGTCAAAGCGTACAAGAACTGCCAAGAAAAATTCGCTATGAGAACTACAGAGCCATCGGTGCGGACTATTTCAACAACGTTCACAGACGCAACATCAACAATGTGATCGACTAGAAATGTCAAAGCGGCGGCCTTAACAGACCGCCGCTTTTTGTAAATTTGAACCCTAATTTTAATTAAAGGAGCGTATTTAAAATGCCAAGACACGGAATAGTAATTATAGATATGTTAAACGACTTTGTCGGAGAAAAAGCACCGCTTAGATGTCCCGGCGGCGACGATATCATCCAACCACTTCAAAAGCTTATGGCTTGGGTCAGAGAGCGCAATGCAAGAGGTCTTGACGATATTCAAATCATCCATATTCAAGAAGCACACAGAAAAAATGATGCAGACTTCAGAGTTAGACCGATTCATGCGATTAAAGGCACTTGGGGTTCAGACTTCATTCCTGAACTTTACCCAGTGGACGGCGAGTACATTGTTCAAAAGAGAAGACACTCAGGCTTCCAACATACTGACTTAGACCTCTATTTAAAAGAAGAGAGCTTAGATACAGTGGTAGTTACAGGCGTTTGGACAAACGTTTGTGTTCGTTCAACGGCTGCAGATGCGCTAGCAAATGCTTACAAAGTTATTACACTCAGCGACTGTTGTGCTTCTAAAACAGAAGAAATGCACCAACATGGTCTTGTAGACCTTTCTATCTTCACAAAAGTTATGACTTTAGATGACTACATGACTGCTTGGGAAAAAGGCGAAGATCCATGGGTTGGCGGCGGCGACCAAGAAAATAAAGTAAAGTAGGTCAAAGCGACGCACCGGAAAGCTAATTGGCTTTCACTAGAGGAGCTTTCTATGAAGAAAATAATTGTTGCAATCACAGGAGGCAGCTGCACGCTTTATGCAGTTGCCCTTCTTAAAACCCTGCAATGTCTGAATATTGAGACGCACGTCATTGTCTCTAGAATGGGTTTTTACAATTTAGCCCATGAGTGTGCGGTGGAGCTGCTTGAAATCAAAGCGCTTGCCAGTCACTACTACGAAAATGACGATTTGGCGGCGGCTATTGCCAGTGGGTCTTTCAAGACTGACGGCATGGTTGTTATTCCTTGCTCAATGAACTCGTTAGGCGCAATTGCAAACGGCATGAGTCAGAACCTGATTCACCGGGCGGCAGACGTAGTCATGAAAGAGGGACGCAAGCTTGTTATAGTCCCTAGAGAAATGCCGTTAAGTGCCATTCACTTAGAGAATATGCTAAAACTTGCCCGTCTAGGCGTCGTAGTCATGCCAGCGTCTCCGGGTTTTTACCATCAGCCTGAGACCATTGACGACTTGGTCATGATTATGGTCGGTCGGATATTGGATCAACTTGGGATAGATGCCCCGCTGTTCAAACGTTGGGGCTAGGAGGTGTCACCTTTGGCGAATCAAATGCTCAGGGCTTGTCTGGAGCCGCTTCAAAAGAAATATGGCATGTTGACCTGCGAGGTTCCGGTAGATCCGAAATTCGAGGTCGGTGGCATATTAGAAAAGCTAGGCAACGACCAGCCAGTGTTATTTAACAAAATTAAAGGGCATAAAATGCCCATTATAGGCGGTATGTTTGGTAACCGAGAAGTCTTTTACGAAATGACTGGGACGACTCGAAGCCAGCGCCTCTACAAATACATGGATGCCATGCACAAGCCTATACCACCAAAATTATTGGAAACAGGGCCGGTCATGGAACAGATACACCTGAGAAACATAGACTTGGGCAAGCTTTTCCCAATGCCGACCTTCCACGAACTGGACTCTTCAAGTTTTATTACAGCAGGGGTCATGGTTATTAAGGATCCGGAAGACGGGAAAATTTATACTTCAATTCGACGCTTCCAGTATAACGGCGGCAATAACTTGAGCGTTTTGGTTACGTCACCGCATTTGTTCGGTCAGATTCAAAAGGCCAAGCAAATGAAAAAAGATTTTGAATGTGCCATTATTCTTGGCTACGACTATCCGTTCTGTTTGGCTTCGCAACTGTCTACCAGCCTTTATGGCATAGACAAGTACGACTACGACGGGGCGCTTAGAGGGGAACCTCTGGAAGTCGTGAAGTGCAAGACCATCGATTTGACGGTGCCGGCACATGCGGAAATTGTCATTGAAGGCAAGATTCCGTGGAACGAAGAAGCTGTTGAAGGGCCTTTTGGGGAACTGATGGGTTATTATGGTCAAGTGGCGAAACACCCAGTCATGCGGGTAACGGCAGTCATGCAGCGTAAGGATGCGATATTCCAAATATCGGCCCCTTGTAAGGAAGAACATTTGTCTAACGGACTCATTCGAGACATGGAAGTCTTTGCTCATGTGGCTAGACTCGTAGAAGTCAAAGATGTGAACGTGACCATCGGCTCAGGCTGTAGATTCCACGCAGTGGTCTCTATTAAAAAGAAGAGCCCAGGCGATGGAAAGGCCGCTATTTTAGCAGCACTTGGCAGCAGTAAAGACATTAAGCACGTCGTCATTGTGGATGAAGACATAGACGTGTTCGACTATAAGGACGTGGAAGGCGCCATTGCTTCCAGAGTACAGGCGTCAAAAGACCTGGTGATTATTCCCGGGGCAAATGGTACTGGACTTGACCCGTCCCACTTGATAGATATGACCTCCGACAAGGTGGGCATAGATGCGACCAAACCACTGGGTGAAGCTGGACACAAGTTTGAGAAGGCGATCATTCCAGGTTATGAGCGTATTGACCTAAAAAAATATTTTCCTAATTTATAGGTCTTGAGGCCTAAAGGCAGACAGACCCAAGGAGGGTGTACATGAGTAAAGCACTCGGATTTTATGAGGTAAGAAGCATGGTTGGCGCCCTAAAGGCGGCGGATGCCATGAGCAAGGCGGCAGATGTGGTCATTAAGGACTTTAACTTAGTGGGTTCTGGCGTTATAGCGGTAATTATTGAGGGCGAAGTTGCGGCGGTTCAAGCGGCAGTGGATGCAGCTCAAGCTGAGGCAGATGGTCTTGGCGAAGTTGTCGGTATAAATGTCATTCCTAGACCAGCCGATGGCATGGAAATGCTCTTTGAAGACTAGGAGGCAGCTATGGCTAACGCATTAACAAAGCAGATCATGGCAACTATTGTCGAGCGTTGTGAGGGTTATACACCCATGGAGGCAGCTGTACCTGCGCAGGCAGCTGATCACAGTGCAGGAAAAGCTTTTAAGCCGAGTGGTGCGCCTTTGAATCAGAGGGAAGAAGCACTGCTAAGTAAGATTATTCACAAGCAAACAGCTGTGGCGGAAAGCGCTGGACGCCATGAACGTCAAGAGACAGTTCAGTCCCAGAAAAGCGTTAAGACACAAGCGGTTAATCTGAAGGAAACCAATGCTTTTCGAAGAGATGGTGTCGTCAGTTTGGATGCTCTGATTAAAGAAATTAGAAAATAGGTAGGGAAATGTAAATTAAATTTCCTAAGCTACCTGATAGGAGGCAGCATACATGGCAAAAGGCTATGCACTCGGAATGATTGAGGCCATCGGTTTAACGGCGGCAGCAGCAGCCCTCGATGCGGGACTCAAGGCGGCAGACGTCAAGTGTGCCGGCGTAGAGAAGGTTATTGGCGTAGACAAGATGATTAGCGTTACAATCAATTTGGTTGGCGAAGTAGCGGCAGTTCAGGCGGCAGTTGAAGCCGGTATTGAAGCGGCTGAGCGCGTGGGTAAGGTTTCTGCACATCACGTTCTGCCAAGACCTCACGATGAAATTGAATTATTGCTAAAGCAGTTTTATAGACACGAAAAGTAAACAATCAACTACAATTATTCGTTAATACAGGAGGGACTATTATGAGTCAAGCATTAGGATTAGTAGAAACTAAAGGTTTAGTTGGCGCAATCGAAGCGGCAGATGCAATGGTTAAGGCAGCTAACGTTACAATCGTTGGTTATGAAAAAATCGGTTTCGGTCTTGTTACAGTTATGGTAAGAGGCGATGTTGGTGCAGTTAAAGCAGCTACAGATGCGGGCGCAGAAGCGGCGGCTAGAGTTGGCGAACTTCACTCAGTACACGTTATCCCAAGACCACATTCAGAAGTTGAGCGCGTGATCCTTGGTAATACGAGCAACTTATAAGCTAAGCGGCTCAAGTCACATTACCTTAAAGGAGAAGCACCATGGCGAATCGCGAACAGATGAAGCTAACGCTTGAGCAAATGGCTTTTCCTGTCTATGAAGGCCGTGAGCGTCTACACAGTAGACCTTCAGAGAAGACAGCGTCAGACACATTGGCAGTCGTCTTTTTAGGCAGTGACATTGAACTTGAAGGGGCGTTAAAGCCCCTTAGAGCTTGGAAGGCCTCGGGAAGACCGATGATTTTTATCTTCTCAGAGGCCGCTGAACGTTTACTTCCAACCACTCAGCTAATTAAGCGGTTTAAACCTAGTAAAACCGTTAACAGTCAGTCATATGAAGGACTACGGGAAGTAATAGGCACCATTGCCCAAGTTTATGTGCCAAACCTGACACAAAACACAGCGGCTAAACTGGCTGTAGGCATTCAAGATGACCTGCCAACAACTTTGCTTTGGCAGTGTCTAGCACTGAATAAGCCGGTTTCTGCAATGACAGGAGGCATAGAACATGCTTGGTTTAATATTGGCTCTAATCCAGCAATGGTAAAGACCATGCAAGGACACTTAGCGGTTTTAGCGCAATACGGACTTCAAGTCGGACTACCAGACTTTAGTCAAGGCCCAGTACAAGGTGCTGACGGCAAAGCTAAAGCAGCAGCTAGTACTTCTGGTGTAAGTGGAAAAACCACGGAGTATATTATTCTGTCGGATACACTGAGCCAGAAAGTCATTACAGAGCGGCATATTCTCAGTCTTGAAAAGGGCTGTCGATTAGGCGTCAAAAAAGGCGTTAAAATCACGCCTTTAGCTCGTGAAGCGGCTAGAAAGCGAAAGATAGAGTTACTGCAAATGGAAGAGAGGAATAACCTATGAGAACTGGAATCGTCATTGGCACTATTGTAGCGACGAGAAAAGAAGAAAGCCTAGTAGGTTGTAAGCTAATGCTGACTCAGCCGGTAAACGTTGACCGTGAACCGGTTGGCGAGCCAATCGTTGCGGTGGACACCGTAGGGGCAGGCATTGGGGAGTGGGTTATTTTCGCAACAGGAACAGCATCTCGAAACGCAGCAGACCGACCAAAGGCCGCGATAGATGCGGCGATTGTCGGTATTATTGACTACGCAGACGTTAAAAAAGAACTCTTAGAAAAACAGCCGCAAGGTGGTGACGTATAAATATGATGGATCCAAAACTTATTAAACAAGCAATTGAAAACCGTCAGATGATAGATGCCCTTATGGGTGGCCCTGTTTATGCAGACGTGGTGCTGACGGGTGGTCAAATTATCAATGTTATTACTCGGGAAATATATACAGAGGACTTAGCAATCAAAGGTCAACGTATTCTTGGCGTCTGTGACAGCGACAAAATGATAGGCCCCAATACATTGGTCATAGATGTTAGCGGAAAATTCCTGTCTCCGGGCTTCATAGATTCTCACATGCACTTTGAAAGTTCTATGTTGACCATTACCGAGTTTTCTAGACTGTCCATTCCATCGGGAACAACTACTTTGGTAGCTGACCCTCATGAAATAGGCAATGCACTGGGTGCGGTAGGCATGAAGGCGATGGCAGACGAAGCCAGCCGAGTGCCAAATCACGTTAGACTGGTCGTGCCAGCACTGACACCGGACTGTCCAATGCTTGAAACTGCTGGGGTAGACGTGAATTCAAAAGATATGGTGGACTTACTTAACTATCCTAATATCATCGGGATTGGCGAACTGCAAGGGTTTTCCAATGCGACCCACGTTTACAACCACACACCGGAAATCATTACGGACTTAGTGGCTTCTACGACTTATGCAAGAAGTCTTGGCAAAGTTGTGGACGGCAACGCACCAGAGTTATTCGGTAAAGAATTGGCGGCCCACATTATTGCAACAGGCGGCACTTGTTCTTGTCACGAAACGACGACAAAGGCAGAATGCCTCGAAAAACTAAGACAGGGCGTTTACGTATTCATGCGTGAAGGTTCAACTCAGAAGAACATGGCTGAATGTGTTCGTGCCATTCTCGAAGAGGGCGTAGACTCACGCAGAGCAGTTCTAGCAACAGACGATATGGTGGCAGAGGACCTTGAAAAACTAGGTCACATGAATGAAATCATCAAGCGGACCATTGCACAGGGTGTTGACCCAATTGAAGCCATTCAGTTCTGTACCATTAACCCTGCAACTTACTTTAAGTTTGAAGACAGAGGTGCACTGCTTCCGGGCAGATATGCGGACATTGCTATTATTAGTGACCTTCAAAACATGGTAGTAGATGCGGTATTCATTGAAGGTGAGCTGGTGGCTGCGGGAGGTAACTTATTGGTAGATTTACCGCCATATACGTACCCAGACAGTGTTAAAAACTCAGTTCGCATCAAAAAACCAGTGACTGTTAAAGACATAGCGATTACGGCAGAGGGCAGTGTTGCTACTGCAAGAGTCATCGGACTGATTCCTGACCAGAACCTTTCAGAAGGTTTTGAGATTGAAGTGCCAGTTAAAAATGGCGTTGTTGGAGCGGACTTAAAGCAAGATGTGTTACCAATGCTTTGTTTAGAGCGTTAT
This sequence comes from Acidaminobacteraceae bacterium, assembly GCA_041753235.1. Lineage (GTDB taxonomy): Bacteria > Bacillota > Clostridia > Peptostreptococcales > Acidaminobacteraceae > JBGSUZ01. The sequence continues at coordinate 6,945 of JBGSUZ010000541.1, read as the reverse complement.
GGTAGAAATGGCAACATAGGCAAGGGATTTGTAAAGGGCTTTGGTCTAAAGTCTGGCGCAATAGCTGAGTCAATTGCCCATGATACACATAACTTGTTGGTTATTGGAACCAATTATGAAGATATGGCAAAGGCAGCCAACCACGTCGTACAAATGGGTGGCGGGATTGCATTAGTCGATAAAGGCAGTATTATCAATGAGCTCAGGCTTCCTGTAGGTGGTCTGATAACAGACGAGTTGACCGGACCCCAAGTCTCCGTTAAAATAAGAGAATTGGAGGAGGACGCAAAGGTTAAACTTGGCTGTCAAGTACATGCCCCGTTCATGCATCTTTCCTTCTTGGCACTGTCTACCAGTCCAAAATGGAAGCTCACAGATAAGGGTATTGTCGATGTAGAGCGTTTCGAAATCCTCTCAGCAGTAAAATAAAACTTTTGCAGTGCTTTGCGCGAAGCCAGACAAAAGTTTTATCATAGGCATTTATCATGTCAAATTAAAAACTGCTTTGTCAATCGGGTAAAGGAAGGAGGAAAGGTCGGTTACCGGATAAAGACTACATTCATTTGGGGGAAGAGAGAAAATGACAACGAATAACGCGGGCTTTTTAGAAAAGTTCTTTAAACTTAAGGAACATAAGACCAATATCAGTACGGAAGTGCTGGCGGGCTTTACGACGTTCATGACTATGGCGTACATATTGATTGTCAATCCGTTGACACTTAAAGATGCGGGCATGGACTTTGGAGCGGTATTTACAGCAACTGTTATTTCTGCTATGTTTGCAACGTTAATCATGGCACTTTATGCAAATCTACCATTTGCATTGGCGCCGGGGATGGGCTTAAACGCCTTCTTTGCTTATACCGTTGTTATCACGATGGGTTATTCTTGGCAAATGGCTTTAACCGCCGTTTTCTGTGAAGGTTTGATTTTCATTGCACTGACCTTCTTTGGTATTCGGGAAGCTATAGTCGATTGTATTCCGCTGAACATTAAGAAAGCGATTTCAGTTGGTATTGGTCTTTTCATCGCATTTATAGGTTTATTCAATTCAGGCATTGTTGTTAAAGGTGTTGCTGACGCAGTACCAGTTTCTCTTGGACATGTAGTAAGTAATCCTGCAGCGATTGTTGCAATTCTTGGGATTGTCATTACCGGAATTTTATTAGCACTTGATGTAAAAGGTGCAATTTTCTTAGGCATTATCGCTTCAACAATCATTGCATTACCGCTTGGTGTAACATCGTTCCCAGATAAGTTAATGAGCATGCCAGCAGCACCAACTTTCTGGGCTTTTGACTTCTCACAAGTCTTTACGCCTGGTTTTGCAACTGTATTATTGACATTCCTATTTGTAGACCTCTTCGATACGATTGGTACACTCGTTGGCGTTGCTACAAAATCGGGCATGCTCGATGAAAAAGGTAAGGTTCCTAATGTTAATAAAGCACTTTTAGCAGATGCAATTGGTACGACTTTCGGTGCGATGCTCGGAACTTCTACCGTTACAACTTACGTTGAATCTGCAGCGGGTGTTGCACAAGGTGGTAGAACAGGCTTAACTTCTTTAGTCGTTGCTGGTTTGTTCTTCGTGGCATTATTCTTGTCACCACTCTTCTTAATGATTCCTGCGGCGGCGACTGCGCCTGCTTTAATCATTGTTGGTCTCTTCATGATGTCGCCTATTCAAGAAATTGATTTACACGACTTCACAGAAGCGATCCCTTGCTTCTTAACAATCATCATGATGCCACTTACTTACTCAATCGCAGAAGGTATCGTATTTGGTATCACTTCTTATGCACTTCTTAAGTTATTAACTGGCAGAGGTAAAGAAGTACCTATCTTCACTTATATTGTTGCTATTCTCTTTGTGATTAAAACAATTGTGAGCTAGTGACATAATAAAAAGGCCCCCGTCTGTGATAGGGTGGGGGTCTTTTTGAACCCTTTTAATTAATTTTATTCATTTAAAGGTATTTTTATACAATACAAATGCCTTTAAATTAATGAAATTGATATGTTTTATACAATAGATATTCATTGCTGAAAGTGTGATAGAAGACTTAGTTCAGGGGGGAATAGCCGATGGCTGTAGAGCAAGTACTGAAGTTAAGGCAATTGAAAGAAGTACATGAGGCGTTAGAAAAGTATCAAGACAGTGCGGTTATGATTGCAGGAGGCACTGACCTTTGCGTTAAGTTAAGAGAAGGGCATGTGCGTGAAACCGTAATGCTAGATATTAGCGATGTGACTGAACTCAGAGAAATAGGTGAAAGAGAAGACGGATTTTGGATAGGTTCTGCGCTGAGTTTTTCAGAAGTGATTGCCAACGAAACAGTTAAAAATAACTATACGGGTTTATGGAAAGCCTGTGCTTCTGTAGGCGCACCACAGATTCGGAACAAAGGCACTATTGGCGGTAATTTAGCAAATGGCTCTCCAGCGGCAGATTCAGCGCCGCCTTTACTCGCAATAGATGCTAAACTCAAGTTGTCCTCTAAAAAGGGTGACCGATGGGTAGCTTTGTCAGACTTTTACCAAGGTAAGGGAAAAACAGTTCTTGCAGCTAATGAAGTCATTGAGGGGATGTTGCTACCTAAATTACAGGCAGGTGGTTATTTAGGATTTGAAAAATTAGGCCTTAGAAATGCACTGGCAATTTCAAGGCTTAGTGTCAGTGTCTATTTTGTGTTAGATGAACTTCAAGTGATTCGAGAAATTCGAGTTGCCAGCGGTTCCTTAGGGTTGACACCTACTAGAGAGCCGCTTATGGAAGCCTTCTTAGGCGGCAAGCCCTTTAATGAGCCAACCATCAGCATGGCATCAGATGTATTTAGCAATATTGTTGCCGAGCGTTTAGCAGGAAGAAGCACTTGTCCATTCAAGAAAGAGGCTGTGAAAGGTATTTTTAGAGCAGCCATGCAGGGAGGTTCTTATGAAGCTTAGTGTTACCGTGAATGACCAATTGATTGAAAGAGACATTCCAGCCCACCTTAGGCTGCTAGATTTTTTAAGAGATGAACTTGGCCTTAAAGGCACAAAAGAAGGCTGTGGCGAAGGTGAATGCGGTGCGTGTACCGTCATTATGGATGGCAAGGCGGTAGATTCTTGCCTCATCATGGCACTTCAATGTGAAGGCAAAACCATTACCACTATAGAAGGTGTTCACAGACCAGAGGGACTCCACCCTGTTCAACAAGCCTTTTTAGAAGTTGGCGCTGTTCAATGCGGATACTGTATACCGGGTATGGTTCTTTCTGCGAAAGCCTTATTAGATGAAAATAAAACACCAAACGATGCAGAAATTAAAGAAGCTATTTCCGGCAATCTTTGCCGCTGCACCGGTTATGATAAAATGTTCCAAGCCATTGAAATGGCTGCTAAGGTCATGAAAGAGGAGGAAGACCTCGATGAATAACTTAAAGACCGTTGGACAAAGCGTCCATCGTAAAGATGCGAAAGACAAATTAACCGGGGCGGCTAAATACCCGCAAGACATTGACATGCCAGACATGTTATTTGGACACACCTTACGTTCGACCATCGCTTGTGGTACGTTCGTCATGGATTTGAGCGAAGCTGAGACTTCTGAGGGTGTGGTGACAATTTTAACGGCTAAAGACGTTACTGGACATAACCATCATGGCGTACTGTTTAAAGACCACGAAGTCATTTGTAAAGAAAAGGTCAGACGCGTAGGCGACCCGATGGCGGTTGTCATTGCCGAAACAGAGGCGCAGGCCATTGCGGCAGTTGGTAAAATTAAAGTCAACTACAATGAAATGCCTGCAGTATTTGACGCAGAAGAAGCTATGAAGCCAGGTGCCCCACAAGTCCATGGCGAAGTGCCTAATTTAATTTATCATTACAAATGCCGCCGCGGTGACGTGGAGAAGGCTTTTGAAGAGGCTCATGTCGTCATAGAGAAAATATACGAAACCCCATTTGCAGACCATGCATTTTTGCAACTGGAAAGCGGACTTGCCTATATGGAAAAAAACGGTCGTGTCGTGGTTAAAGCTTCGTCGCAGTACCCACATTTTGACCGCTTAGAAGTGGCAGAAGCCATTGGTTACGACGAAGAAAAAGTCATTATAGACAATCCGGCTGTCGGCGGTGCATTTGGCGGCAGAGAGGACTTGACCCTGCAAGCACATTTGGCGCTAGCAGCCATCAAGACGGGCAGACCCGTTAAAATCACTTACTCAAGAGAAGAATCCTTCTATGCCCATTCAAAGCGTCACCCTATCCGCATTTACATTAAAACAGCGGCAGACAAAGAAGGCAAATTAACCGCGTGCAAGGCCACTCTTTATGGCGATACAGGGGCCTATGCTTCATGGGCAATCAACGTCATGCGAAAGGCGGGTATACACATAACAGGCCCTTATGAAATACCAAATGTCTACGTAGACAGCTATGCGGTCTATACGAATAACCCATTTTCCGGAGCCATGAGAGGCTTTGGGGCGACTCAAGTACCAGTAGCTTACGAACAGCAAATGGACTTAATAGCAGAAGCATTAGACATGAGCCCTTATGAAATTCGGATGAAGAACCTCTTTAGACAAGGGTCACCAACTGCCAATGGACAGGTACTCATTTCACCAGTACCGCTGGAAACCTGCTTAAATACCCTTTGGGATGCGATGAATGAGACGGAGGTGGATGGACATGATTCAAAAAGGTAGAGGCATTGCCCTCAGCTGGTACGGAACAGGTTATGGCAACGGCTTTCCAGATGTGTCTATTGCCACGGTAGAACTTTTAGAAGATGGTGACATATGTCTGCGAGTAGGGGCGACAGAAGTCGGTCAAGGGGCAAAGACCATAATGCCTCAAGTTTGTGCGGAAGCGTTAAACATCGACTCAACCCATGTTCATATGCTCTGCGAGCATACAGACGACTTTAAAGATTCGGGTACAGCGGCTGCAAGCCGTCAAACTTACAATACGGGCAATGCGGTGAAGAAGGCAGCGGAGTCTTTTAGGACGGCGTTGTTTGAAGAGGCAAGAGTGCTACTCAAACTCAATTCAACGGTGGGCCTTGAAATGAAGAATCAAATGGTCTATTTACCAATGCTGCCTTCTAAACAAGTTAGTTTTAGAACCATTGCACAGTTTTTAATGGAAAGCAAACGCAGTTTGATGATTACCGAAAGCTTTACGGCTCAAACGGTGGGCATGGACCCTGAAACTGGGGAAGGTGCGCCGTACTGGCCTTATACCTACAATGCTTACGGGGTTGAAGTAGAAGTAGATACTTTGACGGGACGAGTACAAGTGACTAAGGCTTGGTGTGTTCAGGACGTGGGTAAGGCTATTAACCCAGTGCTTGTGGAAGGTCAAATTGACGGCGGGTTTGTCATGGGACTTGGCTATACACTTTATGAAGACCTAGGCGTTAAAAAAGGCGTTATTCAAAATAATAAATTTGCAAAATATGTCCTGCCAACGGCAATGGACATTCCAACCATACAGAAGTATTTAATAGAAGAACCTGAGGAAACTGCACCTTACGGAGCTAAAGGAATTGGTGAACCCGTCATGGTGCCGGTAGCGCCAGCCATTCTCAATGCTATAGCGGATGCGACAGGCGTGAGAATTTATCAAATTCCTGCAACGCCAGATGTGGTTTTAAAGGCTTTGACAGCGCATAGAGAAAAAGCGCTATAAGCAACACCCAAAGGAGGCCAGTACTATGATGCGTCAAGATACCCATGAAAAAATAAAAAAGCGCGTTGACGTTGCCGCGGGCCGCGTTCCAGCGGATTTGTTTCTTAAGAACGGACAGATCATCAATGTGTTTACAGAAGAGGTTTATACTGCACATATAGCCATCTCAGATGGGGTCATAGCAGCGGTAGGCGAAACGGTTTACGAAGCGTTGGAAGTCGTTGACCTTAATGGCGCATATGTTTCACCGGGTCTGATAGACGGTCACGTGCATATTGAATCTGCTATGGTAACCCCAGCTGAATTTGCTAGAACAATCTTGCCACGAGGAACAACAAGCATTGTGGCTGACCCTCATGAAATTGCCAACGTCAGCGGCATGGCAGGCATTGAGTACATGCTGGAGGCCAGTGAAGGCTTACCGCTGGATGTATTTATCATGCTTCCTTCTTGTGTACCAGCAACGGACTTTGAACACGCAGGCGCCATCCTAAAGGCTAAGGAACTCAGTCAACTGATAGGCCACCCGAGAGTACTGGGGCTTGGTGAACTCATGGATTACCCCGCGGTTGTAGGCGCGCACCCAGATATCATAGACAAGGTGATGATGGCTCAAGGTAAACTCATAGATGGTCACGGACCTGTTATAAAGGGGAGCCAGTTAAACGCTTATGTAAGCGCAGGGGTACGCACAGAACATGAATGTACAACACCTGAGGAAATGCTAGAGCGCTTACGACTAGGCATGTACATTCAAATGAGAGAGGGCTCGGCCGCTCGAAACTTACTGAGCTTGCTGCCAGTCGTTAATAAAGAAAATATGAGACGTGTCTTTTTCTGTACAGATGACAGACACCCAGGCGATATACTCAGAGATGGTCATATAGACAACCATGTCCGCATGGCAGTCAAGGAAGGCCTCCCGCCAATCATGGCGATTAAAATGGGCTCGCTAAACGCTGCTGAAGCTTACCACCTCTACGACCGTGGTGCTATTGCACCGGGGTATCTGGCAGACTTAGTAATTCTGTCTGAACTGGAGTCATTCAAGGTTGAATCAGTTTATAAATCTGGTAAATTGGCGGCTTCTGAGGGTAAGGCGAAGATGATCAAGCCGGCGCATATTAGACCAGAAGTTCTTAATACGGTAAACTTTAAAGCTGTAGAGGCTTCAGACTTTGTCATTCCTATGAAAACAGACATTGCAAACGTCATTCAGCTCAACCCGCATTCGCTGGTTACCAGTCAAGCAGTTCGTAAGGTCGG
>JBGSUZ010000540.1:0-3649 GCA_041753235.1 Acidaminobacteraceae bacterium | reverse complement strand
GTGATGAGATTAAGGTGTACTTAAAGGACAATAAGACCATTAAGGGAACAGTGCTAGGCGCTAAACGCAAAATTGGGGCACTATGCTTAATTACCGAACGGGATGAAGTTGTTGAACTCAAAGTAGTTCAAATTAAAAAGTTAAAAGTAGTTACCAAATATGGAAGGCTCTTTTAAACTCTAATCAATCGAGACTACTTTGAGTAGTCTTTTTTTGAGAAAAGCGTAGGTGAATGCATGCGGATCAGAAGCTATAAAAGACTTAGCCTCTCGCTCATTATTTTGGCGGGAATTGTCTATCTGATCTTCCTAGGAGCCCAAAGGTTCTTCGTGGAAGAAAAGACCTATAAGGCGGTTTATGATACCTTGGATATAGAAAAGGCATGCCGCGCAATTGTGCTGCGTCAGGAGACTATTGTCACCGCCAACTTGTCAGGACAGGTTGAGTGGTTTATTAAAGAAGGCGACAAGGTGCAAAAAACACAGCGTCTTGCATCCGTTCTAGTTGAGGACAATAAAATTGCCAGTAGCAAAGATACAAATCAAATAACCACTTTAAAAGCGCATGAAATGCTACGAGTTGATATGACAAAAGTGGATCAGGAGATTGAATCGCTTCGCAAAGAAGTCTACGCGGCATCGGCGCAATCCAATTTTAAGCGACTTAAGGAACTTCAATGGGACTTAGAACTTAAAATGGAACGAAAGAAAAAGTTGATTGAGTCACAAAATATGTTAGAAGACAGCGTTTCTTCGTTTAAGAAAACCTATTTGAATGCTAATGATGTTCAGATTGGTAAGAAGATAGATTTTTCAAGCCCCGAGAGCGGTGTAGCAACGTTTAAAACAGATGGCTTTGAAGATACGGTGACCCTAGATAACCTCTATAATTTAGACTATGACTTAATTTTTGCCAGTCAAGCGACACCGGGCGTATGGGGACAAAATACTGTACAAACCGGTAATCCGATGGTGAAAATTGTTGACAATAGCACTTGGTTCTTGCTCTGCATGATCGAACGTGAAGAGATGGACGCCTATGAAAAAAACAAGGAAATAGGTGTTAATATTAACGAAAAAGTCTATGCCGGCAAAGTTTCAGATGTATTTGAGAATAACCAAAAAGGTGTATTGGTTTTAAAAATGACGGATATTTACGAAAACTTCCACCAAAGCAGATTTTTAGACGTGCGGGTTGTACGTGAGAACTATCAAGGGCTTAAAATTCAAAATAGCTCTATCATTACAGTTAATGGTATACAAGGCGTATATGTAGTCGGTCTTGACAAAAAAGCCAGCTTCAGACCGATAAAAATTTTGGGGAATGACGATAAAAATGCTATTATAAAACCAGGCTACATTACATTGATTGAAAACGGTGACACAAAGCGAATCAAGACAGTAGATCTAAATAGCCAAGTTGTTATTAATCCGGTTGGCGTTAGACAAGGAGATTCGATTAAATAGGGGGTTCCTAGATGTACTCATATATAAAAGACAATTTAAACGAAGTGAAAGACAGGGTTGCACAAGCGTCTATTCGCAGTGGTAGACAGCCTGAAGATATTACATTGATAGCTGTAACCAAAACGCTCCCCGTAGATGTGATCAACGCAGCGATGACATTTGGTGTAACGGATATTGGTGAGAATAAGGTTCAAGAAGTAATGGACAAATATGATGTTATTTTGAATGAACCGAAGTGGCATTTGATTGGACACTTGCAAACGAATAAGGTCAAGTATATAGTAGATAAAGTATCTTTGATTCATTCTGTAGATAGTCTTAGACTAGCTGAAGAAATTTCTAAGCGCAGCGAAAAAGTCGAAAAGGTCATGGACATACTCATTCAAATCAACGTCGCTGACGAAAGTACAAAATTCGGTATTCAACGAGAAGAAATATTTGAATTAGTAGAGCAAGTGGCAGAACTTCCGAATATTAGAATTAAAGGGTTAATGGCAATTGCACCCAATACAGATGACGAGGCTGCACTCAGAAAATATTTTTCAGAAATGAAGGATATTTTTGAAACATTAAAGAAAACGATGTATAATAAAACAGACATGACTTATCTATCTATGGGCATGAGCAACGATTATGAAATAGCCATTGAAGAAGGTGCCAATATGGTTCGTATAGGTACAGGGATCTTTGGGGCCAGAAATTATAACAAATAGTGGGGGATCGACATGGCTGATAAATTTATGGACAAGGTTAAAAATATGATGGGTTTTGAAACCGATCAGCAGTATAACGATGAATATGATTATGAAGAAACAGATGAGTATGATGACTACAACTATGCTGGGAATCAGAGTACCTCACAAGCTCTGTATGGCGGCAGTCAAAATAAAGTCGTCAACATTGCAAAAGGTCCTGCAACACAGCCAACTACACCAGTAACGCCTATGGCTCAGCCTAGCAACGTCATGTCTAGAAGTAATGTTGATATGGAAGTAGTACTCTATCAACCAAAAGAATTTGAAGATTCTAAGACGATAGTAGACAGCTTAAAGAGCAAAAAACCAGTTATTCTAAACATTGAAGACCTTGACAATGAGCTCGGCAAAAAGATATTTGATTTCTGTAGTGGTGCACTTTACGCACTCGATGGTCATATCCAAAAAATATCAAGGGGCATCTTTATTTTAGCGCCTTATAATGTTGAAATTGGCGGCGATGTAAGAAATGCACTTGAAAGCAAGGGTATTTTCGCGTGGACGTCTAGAAGGGAATAAAATATGGGTTTGGTAAAAGCATCTATTCTTCAATTTTTGAACATTGTTATTTATATGATTTTAGTGCGCGCAGTTTTATCTTGGTTTGTTAAAGACCTAAATAACCCTGTGGTCCGCTTTCTCTTTGAAGTAACAGAGCCATTATTGGCGCCGTTTAGAGAACTTCAGCACAAAATCGGCATTACAGGCGGCATTGACTTCTCACCAATCCTTCTGTTTTTGGTCATTCAAATGATTCAACGCGCAGTTATGATGTATTTATGATGAAACGCGAGTTGCTTAGCAACTTGACGGATCCAGAACTAAAGGTAGTTGCAGCTCAATTTTTGGACAAAGTAACTCAAAGCAGTAAATACCATGAGCAGGTGTTTACTGCTTTTTTAAGTCCTTTGGAGCGCAGTGTCTGTGAGAAGTTATTCTGGCAATGTCACGAAACGGTGAATTTGTTGACCTTTGGAGGTCACGAGGAAACCGAATATCAAATGATAGGCCTGTCACCGGACTATCAACCGCTGACCCCTGAGGACTTTCCCATACAACTCGTCGTGGCTACGGTTAAGGCAAAGACTCATGACTTAAGTCATAGAGACGTACTAGGTGCACTTATGTCCTTAGGCTTCAAGCGAAATCGTCTAGGCGATTTATGGATTTCTGAGAATGACATACAAATTCTGTGCGACAGTGACATGGCAAGTTATATAACAGGTCAGCTTGAAAAAATAGGCCGGTATGGCGTTACTTGCGACTCTAAACCGCTAAGTGCGCTGAGGTTGCCAGAAGTTCATGTTGAGGAAGTTTTTAAGACAGTACCTAGTCTTAGAGTGGATGCGGTCGTTTCAGCGGGGTTTAATCTATCTAGAAGCACAGCAGTAGGGCTCATACAATCCGAGAAAGTAAAAATAAATCATT